>JAKBRR010000209.1 GCA_021845325.1 Thermoplasmata archaeon | reverse complement strand
ACTGCAATCTTTTTGAAAACACCGGATTTGAAATGAATTATGACGCACACCCTCTTTAACATGTCTTCAGAGAAAGTTACTTGCCTGTATGCACCAAAGGATCGAAATTTTGCAGCTTCCCTGGAAATCCTAACGACAATGTAAAATATGCGTAAATTATTTCAGGTTTACACTGGGCGCGTGGCCAAGCATGGATATGGCAACAGCCTCCTAAGCTGTAGATCGGGGGTCCAAATCCCCCCGCGCCCGTTTTTAATGTTCCATTCTTGGAGCTAAGAGGAAAAAGCCTGATACCCCTTCAACTGCATCCTTGGAGGTTTTAAACTCTATTGAAAGAGGGTAGTCATCCTTGAAACTCAATTTTAATTCTTCTGCATTACCAAGAGATTTTACAAGCCTCAGAAGATAATCAAGTGGATATGAACTTTTTACCTCCGTGCTGCAGTTTAATTCGATTAGGTCACTCTTTTGAAGAACCATTTCAGAATCCTCTGATTCCGATGCGGACCTTGCCCTGAATTCTTCTGGCTTCATTATAAGTTTTATGGCATCGGATACATCTTCTGCTGCCTTCAATCCTCTTTCCAGTTCTCCCTTTCTCAAAACTACATAGCTTTCACTGTGAATTGCCGGAACCTTTGGCGTGAGGACAGAGCTATTGTCAAGCAGAGGGATACTCTTGCTGATTGAACCAAGTTTAAACTTCAACCTTTCGTTTTCCTTTATCATAACTATATTATCATTTGAAGTTGCCAGTTTTATGATACCTTTTAACTTGTCAACGTCAACTGCCAGTTCATCCTCCTGATCAACGTCGTAATCAATGAAAGATTCCCTATTCATATGGATATCTATCATTGCAACATGAGCACTGTCAACAGCTTTCACGTTCAACCCATTGGAATCGAGTTTGAGCTTTGCCTCTGATACGACCGTATTCAGCAGATCTATTATTTCTCTTAGATTTTTTATTGAAATGGATAGTTTTGTCATTTCATCACTCCTATTTTTGGTATAAGTGTGTTATACAAGTGGGTATTAATTATTTTTCCTTTTTGATCTATAATTCTGTATCAGAGTTGATCAATTACGAAATTGTGATTTAAGAGCATAAGTTATAAATCAAACATCTTAATGAATTATGAAATGATTGACACTAAAAAACTCGACGAAAGAGGGAGACAAATTATTATAACCCTCAACTCAGACTATCCCATATTCAAGACTATGGCTAAACTCAATGTTAGCCTTTTTGGAGGTGTCCTTTTTGACGGGGACAATGTTTCATTGATTATGTATCTGGAAAAGCCCGCTGACATGAAACGTGAGGATTCCATTTTTCTTTCAAAAGTTCCACATAAAGATCTAGGAGATTTTGTTGTGATTAAAGATTCTTCAAAGGAATTCTCAGAACTTCTGGCATTGGGGCAAGCTCTCAGAGTATATTCAGTAATTCTTGATACAATCCACTTCAATAACGGGAAAGTTGTAATTTACCTGAGATATCTAATGGCTGATGAGGCTATGATAACAAGGATCATAACATTTTCAAACAGGAATATTCCAGCATTTTCTTTAGAATATCTTGGAAAATCTGAGCAATTTGGAAATTTAATCAGGAGATTGAGCAAATTTGCTGGTATTTCCATAGTCTCTCTGACATTTTCTCCTTTGTCAAAAGAGAAAAATCCTGATTCGAAATTAAAGGATTATATCATGGAGGTAAAGTATGCAGAGCAGGAAAAGATCGTTTGCGTTTACAATTCCAGTACAGACATTTCAGGTGAAAAAATACATAGATTAAGGAAAGAACCGGATTTTTATTCAGGAGAGATAATTGATGATGAATTGAGTAAACTTCTTTCTTTTCTAACTGTGGAAGAGATCCTGACCTTCAGGAGAGTTGTAAAATATGAGAACAGCAATTATAATATTGATTTCTATTTGCTGAAATCAGCTCAGAAAATATTCCTGAAACGGGTTTCAGATTATGTTCAGAAACATCCGGATAATAAATTATCAATTACAGAAATACAGGAACTAAAAGGTGAGGGATAACCTTTTTTATTCTTTAATCGTTAACCCTTTGTGAAAGCATTATTTATTGGGGGTTCCGGGTATCTTGGAAAAGAGTTGATGCAGAGATTGGGATACGATGAAGTTTCTTATCTTTCCAGGAACCAGATAAAAGACAAAAATTTTTCCAGATTTAATTGGATTGAAGGCGATATAACAAAGATTGACAATGTACAGGATATAGTGAAGGATTTTGATGAAATCTTATATCTTGCAGGGTCAGATTCTCAGAAAGATGCAGATCTTTTTGACCTGAATGTGAAAGGGATAAAGAATGTGGCAGCCGCTGTTAAGAAAATAGATAAAAACCAAAGGTTGATCTACTTTTCCTCAATCAATGTCCATTATGGACAGAATGAGTATTTCAGAACCAAGAGGACTGGGGAAGATAATGCAAGTTTAGTAAAAAACCACTTGATAGTGAGGATGTCCTTTGCCTTTGGTGGAAATGAAGATAAATTCGTAAAGATGATAAAAGATCTTTTAGGAAAAGGTGTCAGGAGTTTCCCGGATGGCGGACCAATATGCCCGGTTCATGTGGAAGATCTGGCAAAAACTTTAAAATCGGCATCATCAATCACAGGAGCCATTGAGGCAAATTCCAGAGATATGATCAATTTTGTAGACTGCATGAACATAGTTGCAAAAAAGGAAAATATGCCATTGGTTGCCGGGAAATCTGGATTCTTTTCAAGAAATCTCGGAGATAAGATCTCTGAGGGCGGTTTTCTTGATCCCCTTATGTTACACAGACTTACTCTGAATTATTACAGGGAAACCAGTTCTGTTATGAGGTTTGTGAAGGAACCAATTAAATTTGAAAACTACGTTAATGCCGGTTATGCTCCTTAGCGGTTAGGGTACAAAGGATTCTGTGGCTTTCCACTAAAAATCCATAATTATTAACGAAAAATGAAAAAATCATTCACCAGAGAGTACCTCCAATGATTTTCCCTTTGTTTCCACGCCTAAGATAATCGTAGCAATCAACCCGATTAAAGATAATACTACCAGATATGTTAATCCAAGGGCAATTGTAGGGAAAATTGCAAATGTGAATATTCCAAATAAAGCGCCTATTCTGCTGATAGTTGTTCCAAAACCCTGAGCAGTTGACCTGATTTCAGTGGGATATAATTCCTGCGGGTATATGGAATTTGTAATTCCAGGCCCAACCTCCTGACTGATTTCGAATATTACAAACAGAATTATCACAAATAGAAGATTTGGAAAAAATTCAAAAACTAAAGCTGCTACAAATAATGGAACGACCATTCCCGCAAACCCTGCAACAGTTAAATTCTTTCTGCCCGTTCTATCAATAAAAATAATGGCAACAACAGCTCCAATGATGGCAAAAGCAGCTATGATTGCTGCATATCCGGATGCAACATCAGATGAAAGACTGAAATTAGCTGCTAAAATAGATGGCCCATTAAGGGCAATTACATAAGTAACGGCATCGAGTACAAACCAGAAGATAGAGATGAATACAGTTGCTGCAATATATTTTTTACTGAACAGGACACCGATTCTTGTTTTCTTTCTTCTTGGATGCACAGAAATTTCTGCATCCCTGCTAATTGTTCTCATTGACTTTTCTGCTCTGGTGTATTCACCCTGAGCCACTAGCCATCTGGGTGATTCAGGTATGTCCCTTCTTAAAATCAAAACAATAAACGCAGGTATGATACCTACGCCGAACATTAATCTCCATGCCTCCGAAACAGGAAAAAACAGTGGCATCAAATAACCTACTCCATAAGCAGCAAAAGCACCAATAAACCATGCTCCCCCGGAAAAGCTGAGCAATTTCCCTCTGTGCTTGGCAGGGGCGAATTCAGCGATTATTGTCGGGGTAATTGCATAATCTGCTCCTATGGCTACCCCAAGCAGAAGTCTGAAGATTAATAGCTGCGTATAATTTAATGAAATAGCTGTTAAAAAAGTGAACAGGATGAAAATAACCATATCCCAAAGAAACACAAATCTCCTACCTTTG
>JAKBRR010000208.1 GCA_021845325.1 Thermoplasmata archaeon | reverse complement strand
AAGAAAAAATTGAATGTCAAAAGAAAAAAATAGGCTGGAACGCCATTCTAGATGAGTTATTTCACTTAATTTTCATGGAACTTCCGATACAGACTGAAAGATAGGAGAACGAATTCATTACCGACAATGGGAAATGGTGAAAATGGAATGAAAGCTATAACTAAGGTAGATAAATGTCGAACCATATATTTTGCACAAATACTGGAGAAGACGAAGATATCAGAAGTGAAAACCATAGACACAATGTAGATCGATTATATGGCATATCTGGGAGACTCAGAAGAACAAATTCGGTGGGAATCAATGATTGAACTGTTAGCAGTAAAGATAGAAATCTTATGGATGTAGCGATCAAAAATACCTATAAAGTTAGGTAAAAAAATTATAATGTCTAGGGATTAAAGTGAGACCTTTCTCAGGTTTGGAAAAGAGAATGAGGATAGGATTCCTGTTCCAATGATCGGTAGCCCAATTAATAAGAAAAGTGAGGGGGCAGGGAGATATATAAGAACAAATCCCGCAATAAAGCCAGAAATAAATGTAATACCGCCAAACAAAGAACTAAAAGAACCAAATGTTGAGCCTATCAAATCTGGTTCTGTGTTTTTTATCATCATGGCATATACTAAACCATTCATGATTCCAGATAAAAGACCTATGAAAAAAGTCACTGGAATAAGTGCAAAATATAGATGTTCCGTTGAAAATAAGTATATTGTTAAAAAAAGAAATCCAGAGGTAATTGAGATTGTGCCGATTATTTTACCTTTAACATTGGTTGTATGACTAGATAGTATACTCCCAAATGCGTCTCCCAGAGCCAAACTGATCAGAATATAAGAGAAATATGACCCGTCAAGATTGAAAAAAGATTTTACCAATACGGCAAATCCTACGGAGATCATGCCAAAAAATAGATTCATTATTATTGATAGTATAGTTAATTCTTTAAGAAAAGGATTCGATAGAAATTTCTTGATACCATGAAGAAATTCGATTGATTCTGACTTTTCTATGTGCTCTGTAACAATGTTCTGCCTTATGGTGAAAAAAATAAGACCAGCTACAAAGTAAATTATTACTAGGAAATAAATAGAGAAGACAAAACCAAATATTATAAAATAACTAAAGATTGCCATGCCTGAAATCCTTGCAATTGATCTGGTCCCCCTCCTTATGGCGATTCCCTTTTTCAATTGTTTGTCAGTCAAAAGTATTTTGTCGAAATACGAACTGCTCGTTGCCTGTATGTCATCAAGATAGGAGATAATAATAACAGGTACCGTTATTGCCAAAATGATCAGCAAAAAAGTATGCAAAGAGAGTGAAAACACTAAAGAAGCGGTTGCCAAAGCAATACCGAAAACACTAATTAAAAAGAGATTTTTTTTCATAGAGACTTTGTCAATAAACGCTCCAGTGATAAAACTTGTTAAAAGGGGTATTGCCACAATACCTTCTATTATTCCTGTAAACAGAGTTGAACCGGTAATTGACAAAGACATCCATGGCAATAAAATAGTGAAAAAACCAGATCCAAGAACTATAAAAAATTTAGAAATGACAAATACTTTAAATTTTCCTGATAGACTTCCTACTTCATCCTGTCCATTCATAAAGTGGCTTTTCTCCAAATGATCCCCCCTTCTTTCAATGGTTTACAAGTAGGGATGGCTTTCATAACATCACCATAGTACGTTGATGCAAATAAAGGGCATCCACCTCTGCATTCATTGGCTATGGAGCAGTTTAAGCATTTTGAGTCACGCACGGTTCTGAATAGTGACGGAATTTTATTTTTCCAGATTTCTGAAAGTTTTTCATTCTTTATATTTCCAAAAACAAAAATTGGGCTGCTATCGAGGTAAGTACCGGCCACATCACATAGTGATACCCTTCCATCCGGGTGAACCCAAATCCTGGATATTCCCCCCTCACATGGGTAGGGTTCTCCAAACCCAAGGTCACCAACTATCCACCTTGAATTAGGATAGCTTTCAGACAAAATTTCTACATCTTCTCTTAGCTTAACCATATCTTCAATTGGCGCCATCATACTGTTTTTCCCCCTACCATATTCTTGAACCCCAATAAGTCTAGCACTATAAATGCCCATATCGTATGTTTTTTTGAGCATATCCACCACATGATTGATAGTTCTTCTTGTGACAGTAGCGCGATTTACCATAGTGAACCCTTCTTTCTTTAGGTTGTACCACCCTCGGATCATCCGTTGATACATGCCATCGCGTCCAACAATTGAATCGTATAATTCTGGATTGAGCGTGTCAATGCTTAATTGGATTTTATTGAGGCCAGCCAAACGTAACCTTCTTGCAATGTCCGCATTTACAGCAACTCCTTTAGTAGAAATGGTAATATCTCTATATCCCAGCTCCACTGTCTCTTTGACCATTTCTGGCATGTATCTATAATTTATAGGATCTCCTCCACTTACATCCAATCTTATAGCCCCTAATTCTGCGCCCTCATTAAGCACTCTTTTAACAGTTTCCAAATTCAACATCTTTAAATGGGTGTCATTCTCCCCAGCTCTTGCGAAACAGTATTCACATTTCAGTGAGCAGTCGTAAGTTGGTGATATCCCCAATGTCATTATTTTTTCAGGAATTAAAACTTCACTGTACCCAATCTCCTTGAAAGAGTCGGGTGAGACAGTTTTTGTTTGCACCTCTATAGGGCGATCCAGTTGTACAAGAACTTCTTTTTGTATTGATAATATAAAGTTTTTGACATCGTATTCACATTTTACCTTATCTAAGCCATAGGTTTTAGCAATGTATTTTGTTATATCTTCAAATGTTCTGCTCCCATCACATAGCGACAATATTAATCCTTCGGTGGGGGTGAGCATTATGTGCTTTCCCCTCATTCGGTCAAAAAGCAATCCTCCTCGTGTAGTTTTGATCAACTCCATATCCGGTTTTAATAGCAAATATCTCATTTCCCATATACCTCCTTTTTCTGTGTAATAAATGAAGAAAAAATGATTACTACCACTGATTTTTCTCAGTGGTAGCACAAATGTACCCGTTTACAGCCCAATGAAACAGTCCCACGGTTCCATAGACCTCTGCTTCCACCATGTGCTGTTACCGAAGCTGTACTCGTGCTTGGTTTCTCTATCATAGTTCTCCACTTCTTCACCTCAACTGATTAAAACGGTTATATTCTTAAAACATCCCCTTAAATATTGGGGTCTTCCCAAAACCATCCAATTTTCAATGATTCATAGGAATGATTGTGAAATTGAAAAAGGTATTCCTCAAGCTGAAGTGAACATGGAGATTACCTTTTCACCAGGATTCACAACATGTCCGAAATGTGGTAAAAGACTTGTTCTTTACAAGACAGAAAGAAGGAATGTGAAATCGGTTGATTACTCATTCACTGCAGTTCACCGTCCCATGATATGCAGGCATGATCAGATTGTCTTCAGATCAGAAAGAATATGTGAAATCATATCACCGCATTGCACATATACAAACAAGGTGTTGCTGGAATCCGCCATAAGAAGATGCATAGATGGAAGGAGCAGTTCATAAATTCATGAAAAAATATTGAAAAGCTGAAACAGGTCATACACCAATAAGCGCTGCGGATAGATGGCACAACCGCTTCGGAATTCTCTATTATTATGGTTGTACGCGATGCATTATGCGGTTTTGTCCTCTATACCAGGAAATGTCATTCTGAATCGCATGATAACATATGAGAGGTGCTTCAGGTTGTGCGGAAGAGATTTAGAAACCCTTCGAGTATAACATCCTGCATGAGATTATAAATGCTCTCCGCTGTATGATAGATTTTTCCCGGTATTGTCATGGCAAATTTAATTTTTTCAAAAAAATGCATCGGGGGTTGTCAGGAATTATATGTAGGATAGCTTGTGTGATAGTGATAAAGGAATGACGATTTGTTGTACCAAGTCTTCAATTTCAACATTCTATTAAAGATGTGTGTACTGATCTATTGTACCATAAACTAGTTTATGTTTCTACCAATAGTTAATCATGAACAAAACAGCAGTTTTAGTTTTAGCAATATCATCTCTGATGATAA
>JAKBRR010000207.1 GCA_021845325.1 Thermoplasmata archaeon | reverse complement strand
TAACAACCTGAGATCAAATGTTTTCATGGTAAGGGTTAGCCATGACCAGAAACCCCTGAGAAGAACCATAATGAATCTTTACGGTGCTAATGTTTTTTCAAGTCCTTCCTCAAAGACAGAATATGGCCGCCAGATTCTGGGAAAGGATAAGAATCATCCGGGAAGCCTTGGAATAGCAATCAGCGAAGCTGTACAGTATGCTCTTGATCATGATTACAGATATTTGCTGGGAAGCGTAATGAACTCTGTTATAACCCATCAGAGCATCATAGGGCAGGAAACAAAGGCACAGCTGGAGGATATGGACATTCAGCCGGATGTGCTCATAGGATGTGTAGGAGGAGGAAGTAATTTTTGTGGCTTTACTTACCCTTTAATAAGTGATAAAAAAATCGAAATGATTGCTTCCGCAGCTACGGAGGTTCCTAAGTTCAGTAAGGGAGAGTTTAGATATGACAACATCGACACTGCAGGGATACTTCCCCAGTTGAAAATGCTCACGCTTGGCTCAGATTATGTTCCGGAAGGTATTTATTCCGGAGGGTTAAGATATCATGGTGTGGCGCCATCGCTTTCCCTTCTCATAAGAAATGGAAGGATAAAAACATCCGAGGTTTCAGAAGATGAAAGCAGGGAAGCAATGAGAGTATTCTCTAAAACGCAGGGATTTATTCCAGCTCCTGAGTCATCGCATGCTATTGCCACGGCCATGGCTTACGCTTCCAACCCATCCAATAAAGGAAAGGATATTGTGATAAATGTCAGCGGTCATGGTTTGATGGATCTGTCCATATTCGGAGATGGAAAGGCTTGAGGAAGAAACTTGCAGTGTATTTCACATTCCCATTTCCAGATTATGCGACAATCAGACAATTTCTTGCTTCAATAAACAGTGAACTTGTAGACTATGTGGAACTGGGTATTCCAGTAAAAAACCCTTACTATGATGGCCCGAAGATAAGAACAACTCATGGATCATCTATTGAGCATTTTAAACCGGATGAAATGCGTAATGAAATTAAAGAGTTACAAAATAAGGGTCTTAAAACCTATGCTTTGACTTACCTAAATTCAATTGAGAAGGATCAGGAAACTGGAATTAAAAATCTTAAGGATTCGGGCTTTGAAGGTGTCATATTTCCTGATTTGCTCATAGATTATTATGATACAAGGGAAGACACGCTCAGAATAATGGATCAGGAGAACCTTTCACTGATTCCATTTTTTACATCGTCCACGCCAGATGGTGTTGTGCATGCAATGCTTGAAAGAACCAGTTCATGGGTTTATCACGGGATTCAACCCTCCACAGGGGTTAATGTGCCTGTGGACACAGAAAAAACCGGAGAAAGAATCCGGAGGATTTCCGGCTCCCGTGAGATTATTTTTGGCTTTGGAATTTCAAATACGGAAGATGCCAGAAGAGTTATGGAAAGCGGTGCAGACGGCATAGCCATCGGTTCAATGTTTATAGATTACCTGAAGCGTGGAGATATTGAGGGATTTAAGAAAGTTTTGAAAGAATTGAGGGGTGTCATGGATGAATTCTGATATCATTCTTAAAAATGTCATGGGAGCCAACCTTACGGAAGAGGAAGCAGAAGAGCTTTTAGTTTATCTTGTCAACGAGAATGTAACTGAGGCAACAAAGGCTTCTGTTCTTTCTACACTATATATAAAGGGAGAGAGCCTTGGAGAAATTTCAGGTTTTTCCAGAGGACTGCGTAAATTTTCACCGCTCACAAGGATTCCGGGTCTAACTGATATAGTTGGAACCGGGGGCGATCACAAAAATACAATAAATGTATCCACAGCAGCTTCAATAGTGTGCTCTGCACTTAACATTAAAGTTGCCAAACATGGAAACAGAAGTGTCACTGGTCTTATGGGCAGCGCTGATTTCCTTGAACGCATTGGTTATGATTTTCAGAAAGATAATGAAACTGTTAAAGGAGAGATTTCAAAGCATTCGTTCACATTTATTCTTGCACCGCTTCATAACTCTGCTTTTTCAAAATTTTCATCTGTTCGAAAAAAACTTCAGTTTAGAACAATATTTAACCTGATGGGCCCAATAACAAATCCGCTTGATCCGGATATCATTATAGTTGGAGTGGCTGGAGGAATAGACCCGTTTACGTATGCAGAGGTAATGAGAAATCAGAAAAAAACAGGGTATGTTATTACAGCAGAGGACGGAACTGATGAGATTTCCATAGGTTCTGATACAAAAGTGCTGCAAGTGAATGATTCCATAAGAGAATTTACCATAAAATCCGATCAAATCATTGGCCGTTACTATGACCTTGATTGCGTAACAGCAGACAACAGAGATGATCTTTATATGAAAACAATAGAAGGTCTATCGGGAAGAGATGATGCCTGTTCGAAATTTATAGCTTTGAATGCAGCTCCCGCAATAATATCAAATGGTTTGACACAAAATTTCAGTGATGCATACGAGCTGGCCATAAGGGCAATAAGAAATGGAAGCGCTTTACAAAAGCTCAGGGAAATTGGAAAGATCAAGGAGGCGAATTTATCTGGATCATAGTTTAACCATTAAGATCTGTGGAATTACCCGAGTAAGGGATGCCAATGCAGCTAGGGATAACGGAGCAGACATAATAGGTGTTGTGAGGGCAAAATCCTCGAAAAGATTTATGGATGCAAAATTTTCTGATTCTCTTGTTTCCATGGGATTTAACGTTGCCGGGGTTTATGACGACAGAGAATATATGAAAGATAATTTTTCAGAGGAGGCGTACATTCAAATACATTATCCCCACCAGCCGGAAGAAATTTCCAGAATGAGAAAAATTTCAGGGAAAAAGATCATATCTGTGATAAAGGCGGCCAATGTAATTGATCCAGAATTCAGAATTGAACCATATGTAAGAGAGGCAGATCTTGTATTAATTGAACAAAAACCTAGGATTATTACACTTCTTGCTGATTTAAAACCAGTCCATGTTAATGTTGGTCTTGCAGGAGGTATAACGCCAGATGATATTCCTGAAATTGTAAGGAGGGGATTTCAATTTGTTGATTTAAGCAGCAGTTTGGAGGTTTCACCAGGTATTAAGGATATTAAAATGCTAACAAGAATCGGGGAGGTGAAATCGTCACTTGAATCATTTGCTTGAAAAAATTGATGAGCTCATGAAGGAAGGTGGAGACTTTGCATATTTTTGCTCCTTTGAAGGAGAAGATAAGCTTGATGGAAAGGAAAGTCTGTTTTTTAACGGACAGAGTATTTCCATCAATTCAATCAGAGAATTGAGAAAACTTGCCAGTGAACCATGCCCCGTGATCCTGACCTTCGGCATGATTTCTGATGTTTATTCAAATATTAGTGTGGAAGAAAAGAACTGGCCAAAGGGATATTGCATTATTAATTCCAGGAAAATAGAGGGAAATTTCAGACGCAATGAAGCATTTCAACAATTTACCCCAATCTTTACTGAACTGGATACCGAATACATGGAAAGTGTTGAAAAATCAGTAAAGAGAATAAGAAACGGAGAACTACTGCAGGTGGTACTATCCAGGGAGATTTCTGTTGGGAACATATCCTTAATTCCAACTCTGGAGTATTTTCTAACTCATGATCGCTCAGCCTACGTGTTTTTCTTTAAGATTGGCAAGAATATTCTTATGGGAAGCTCACCAGAAAGCCTTGTAAAGCTTCAAAACAGGAAATGCCTGATCAATCCCATTGCAGGAACCAGACCTATTTCAGGAAATGGAAAAACCTTTAATCAGATATATCAGGAACTGCTCTCTGATGAAAAAGAACTGCTCGAGCACAGAATGCTGGTTGACCTGGCGAGAAATGACCTGGGAAAAGTATCTGTTCCGGGAACTGTTAAGGTTGTAAAATCCCATTATATTAAGAAATTCGCATCAGTTATTCATATACTGAGCGATGTTGAGTCACTCATAAGAAATGATCTGGATGCCGCAGATCTTTTACAGGCGGTTTTTCCTGCAGGAACTGTTTCTGGCGCACCAAAGGAGAGGGCACTGGAATTAATATTGGAATATGAGAAAGGGGAGAGAGGCCCATATTCAGGAGCAGCAGGCATTTATTCAAATTCATATATAGATATG
>JAKBRR010000206.1 GCA_021845325.1 Thermoplasmata archaeon | reverse complement strand
TTCATTGTCTTGGCATTTGGTGTTCCATCATCTCTGACAACAACCCTAGGGGTCTTTACAAGGCCGGATTCTATTGCCTCGTTTAGACCAAAATCGCTTACAATCCACCCAAATAGTGAGTCTTCATCTGCTGTCTTTCCAGAAGGAAGGAAGGGAGTAGCTGTGAAATCAAAGCATCGCATGATATTTCTAACATTATTGATCTTGTCAAGGCCACCTATCCATACAGTACTCTCATTTGCACTGTCCTCCATGTCTCTCTGCCTTACGTATTTTCCAAGAGCTTCTGGATTAAATCTCCAGGCGTGATGCGCCTCGTCATTTATCACAATAATATTTTTTGCATCTTTCAGTTCGCCAAGCACTTCTCTTGTATAGGCTTCGTCACTCTTTACTCCACGCTTGTCGACGCTTTTTTTCTTTTTAACCTGGTCTTCCGTTTCCCACTCGAGAAGGTGCCAGTTGATAATTTTTACACGACCACTCCTAAGTTTATCGTACATTCCGTAAGGGATCAGATCAAATTCAAGATAGTAATTTTTATCCTCTAGGGCCACCGGATTTAGAACCTGAAGCCTATTCCTTACTGTTAATCCAGGGGACACAATAAGTATATCTTTTGAAAATCTAGTATCCTGCCGGTAAGTAATCTTATTGATAACTTGCCATGCTATGAGCATGGCCATTACCACAGTTTTTCCAGTTCCAGTGGCCATCTTAGAGCATAAACGATCTATGTTTCCATCATCACCCTTGAGCTTAATTCCTTGTTTCTCAGTCTCCGGGGCTTCTATAAACCATATTAGTGTCTCTATTGCCTCAAGTTGGCAAAAGAAGAGTTTTCTCTCTCTATCCGGTTTTTTCCAATAGTCAAGCAACTCCTTTGTAACTTTTGTAACCCCTGGATATCCGAACTCTCTCCATTTATCAACTCGTTCCCTGATCTTGTTAACCTCTGGTAATTCTACAAAGAATCCAGGATCGTCAAACTTTTCCGAATGTTCAGAAGCTTTTGTATATCCTGCAGGACGTCTTCCTTCAACCAACTCAAATTTCCGTTCGTTACGATTGTATTTGAGATGCTTTTCTGGCTTCTCGTATGGGCTATTGATTATTAGGTGCTGTATCTTATCATCATTCATTAATCCACCTTTAGGACTCTCAAAGATTCAATGCCACGATCGTCAATGATCTTTATGGCAATCTGTTTATTTTTACCAGTTTTAAATGGTAAGGATCGATTGCCAGAATAATTGGAAATGAGCTCTTCATCAACATATGCCCGAAGTGCTTTAGCAAGTTTATTCCAACCTCCGTTCTCTCCCTCAAGAGGGAAGAATACCTGTCTGGGATAAAGGCTCCTACCGTTGTAGTCGGTATCCAATTCCCACATTGCAATATTTGAGGGATTTCCAGACTTTATTTCTCCAGTCCTGGTATCGTAGTAATCAAAGCCATTTACGTTTACAATGTATTCTTCCCCTTGTCTTGTAAGTTCTATGTCTGGCTGTCCAATTAGCCAGAATGACGACTCCTCGTTTGTTTTCTTCTTCTTAAGATCATCGGTCAAAAGGTCAGTATTCATTTGGCATTTTATCATGGTAACACCTGGCCATTTCAATTCTTCAATATCCTTTGCGGCTTCTGGATCAAATTGAAATGAAGCGAATATTACCAAATTTGGTTTGGGTACAAGTTCCTGTGCTTCATGGATGGCTAATTCTACCTGCCTTTGTTCCAACGGAGCATAAGCTGGTCCAAACGAAATAACCGCTTTCTTCCCACCACTTGTCTCCCCTGCAGCCTGTAACCACTTAGTGCCTGATAATGTTTCAATTCTAACAAATTTAATGTTCTCTTTTCCTTTAGCTCCTCTTATACCAGTCTTGCTTAATTCATCAATCCAATCGCTCTGCCTTACCGTTTCACCAGATCGTGCAACCGTATTATATGGATAGTGGGGGCTGGGACTATCTTCAACTTCATCCAAATTCACCACGCGCTGTGATGGTACTGCTTCTACGGTAAAAGGTCCAGAAACTCTCTTTTTTGTGCGATCAACAATGGGTTTGTCATACAAAATTTCCTCAACAGTGGCCCCTTCATTCGCTATGTAACCAAGTGTGATGTGCGGGACTTTTTTATAATTTAAACCACTCGAAACGCCTTCATCTTTATGAGCTAACTCGTAAAAATCGAAGATTGATGTCATCAATCTTTGCTTTGCCAAAGTTATTGCGACGCGGGAAGTATCGCAAGTAATCCACCTTCGCCCCCATTGCTCTGCCACAAAAGCTGTAGTTCCTGAGCCGCATGTAGGATCAAACACAAGATCTCCCGGGTCAGTAGTCATAAGAAGACAGCGTTGAACTATTTTAGTGTTAGTTTGAACTGCATAAACTTTTGGTTGACCAATAAAGCCACCAGTTGTATCGTTCCAAACGTTGCTTAAATTTTGAGCAGGAAAATCATCGAGAAAACGAATCCCCATTAAAGTGTTTCCCGAAATGAAGATTCTTTTCTTTTTAATTAACGAGATAATAGATTCTCTATTTGGTGACCAATGATTTCCCTTCCCAGGATAAAATGTGTCTTTCTCTATTGTTATTGGTTTTGAATTCTCTTCATGATAACCTTTATCAGTTAAATTTGCAAGAACATTAAATAATTTGCTACCCTGTGGAAGAGATTTCAGACCTTCTTTTTCATCATTTGTTAATGTTCTTCTAGTTCCATCAATAAGCTCAATATATTTGTATGTTTTTAGTGTTTCTATATCAGGCTTCATAGGCAACAATAGTTTCCTATATTTTATTTGCGATTTCTGTTTACCATACCAAATTAAATAGTTATAATTACTCGTTAAAGTATTTGTTGGGGTAGGATTTCTTGTAATATATGCGATTATACATACAAAATTCTGTGAACCAAAAATTTCGTCCATAAGTTCTCTAACATGATGGACATTCTCATCAGAAATTTGGACAAAACAGCTTCCACTTTCAGTAAGTAGTTCTTTAGCAAGAAGAAGCCTATCTCTCAAATAAGTCAAATATGAATGAATTCCTAACTCCCAAGTATCTCTGAATGCTTTAATCATTTCTGGTTCTTGCGTTAAGTCTTCATCTTTTCCATCTCTCACATCCTTTTTATTGACAAAAGGTTGGAAATTTGACCCATACTTAATACCGTAAGGAGGATCAATATATATCGTCTGTACCTTTCTAGCCATCCCTTCCTTCTCGAGTAAAGAATTCATGACTATCAATGAATCTCCAGCAATCAACCTGTTAGACCAACCTTCTGAATGCTTATAGAATTCTATCGCCTCTCTGATAGGCAGGTTGTTTTCTAAGTTCTCAAAATAATAGAATAAGTTTCTCTGTTCCCCTGACTCTTTATTCCTAACTGCTTCGATTATGGTCAACGGGTCTATTCTTTCATGAATATGTAAAGAAACGGTATCGACTTCAAAACTAGTTCCTTCTATTTTTCCAGCCCATTGTAACTCTGGATCTAAGTGTGGATCAAACGTATACTTCTTTTTTCCGTTAATTGGATCAGTCTCAGCTGAAACTAATCCAGTTTGGGGTATATTGAGTCTCTTTTCTTCTTCAAATATATATTGTGATATTTCATCTTTATCTTCTCTTTTTTCACTTTTTCTATTCATTTAACCACCAGTGTTAAACCGAATTTAACAAACTTCTAGGCCTTATAACCTTTTCCTTGGCTCTCCAGATACCATGTATCTATCAGATAATAATATTTTCGATTCCATTAAGTAATATTTTCATCTCTTTTTAAGGATGATCATGTTTCCAATGCTTTGCAAATAGTATACATTCCGGAGAGAGTTAGACTTATTCATTTCCCTATGCAATGAATGACTGGATACAGATGTTTAGGAGTACTTTTTCTTCATAATTTGTTACTCCAACTAGAAGGTCATAATAACAATACGAATGCAAGGATAAAAAGTATTAAATTTATACAAAAAATGGACCGGTCGGGATTTGAACCCGAGGCCTCTTGCTTGCAAAGCAAGCGATCTACCGCTGATCTACCGGCCCTTTTCACCAGTATGTGTTAATACATAATTTAATTTTTGCTTGATTCACCGTA
>JAKBRR010000205.1 GCA_021845325.1 Thermoplasmata archaeon | reverse complement strand
CCTTACTTGGGATGATTTAATTATTTTTTTCATCACTATTTTTCTTAATTGTACATCTCTCACGATATCCTGTCAAGGAATCTTGCCCTCATAAGATTATAATAAATTGCAGTGAAGTATGTCTTGACTCTAATCCTTTTCACTGTTGTTACCATTACACGATCAAAGTGGAACATCCTCTTGAAGAATGCATAGAGATGTTCCACCATGGATCGGATCCGTGATATTCGGATATTTCTGCGTATACTCTTGACTGGCAATGGATGTCCTCTCACTGCACGATCCATTGTTCCATTGATACCTTTGCACTCAGATCTAAAATATCCCTAGTCTCTATAACATATAATACCAGGAATACTGAGATCAATCCTTGAATCATGAACATTTGCAGGTGTTATTGATAATTTTTCAATGATCTTGATCTCATTCACAAAGGTATGTGACTTGTATCCAAAGTGACGTTCATGATTCTTTGTTGCTGATGCACCATCCTTGGAACTTCGTGTGTTGAAATGAATCACCCCTAGGTTTGTCATATTCTGCCCTATCTGATTCGATGAAAGCTGCATCCTGCATTTTACCATTCTTAATCCTTATGTGTTTTTCCATGATCTGATCTTATTTCATTGAACACTAAATGATCCTTTCCTGTCTTTGATAATCTTTTACGAAAATACCATATAGTATTCCGATCAGGAAGTTTCTCAGGATATCTATAGAAAATCAAGGAATGATATCCTGTCTCTTATCTCTCTTTCTATCTCTGGATCTGAAAGATTGTACCATTGCTGAAGCAAAAGTATTTTCACCTTAGGATGGGATCATAATTGAGCCTTCCTCCTTTCTCTGTGTCATTGCTTAAAAGATCAGCAAAAATGGATATGTTCCTTTCAAAATCAATTAGGTCAGATATGCCGGTTAATGGATACCTAGGGATTCAATCTACTTATAAAGTTCTGATAATCCGGTGTGGTAAAGGTTCATGCATATTGATCATAAGGTCATGAATAAGTGTTTCGGTGTGAGTTTTTGGAAATCCTCAATTGGTAATAATACGGGCTTTCCTTTACGACAAACTTCTAGAAAGAAGTTTGAACAAGAACATTATTACTTTCTAAGAATATCTAATATCCTATCCTTTTTACTTTTAATAATTTCCAGAAAATAGTTGTTTTCATCTGGCGTGGGAGGTCTTTGTAAAGCAATGTATGTTAATTCCCTAAAATACTCTTCAAAGTAACCAATGAAATATCCTATCTGAAAGGACTCAATTTCAAGTTGTTTCATATCTAAGTCTTCGGAGTAGATGCGGTAGGCTTTTTTCAAATCATCCTTGAAGGCAGTTTCGTTTCCTTCTATCTTTTCCAACAAGTTATAGATTTTATCCTTAATTAACGGGTCGAAATCTCTTCTTACTTCCATATTCAACCCCTACTTCTTTGAAAATATGCTTGAAAATATAGCTATAGCTCCGGCACTTATTATCCCTGCAACTGCTAGCCCCATTAGAGAGTTTGCAGCCTCTGGTAAATTACAAGCCTCCAAAGTTGCTGATACCAAAATATTCAAAACATCTTCTCCTAAGTTAAAATTTTCATTCAGGATGGTCTGTGTAGCATTTTTTACTTGACTTTCCTCGTACTTGTGCAGAAACTTACAAACTTCAGAAAATCCTTTATCTTTATCGTTGTTGAATTCTTGTGCTAATCTATGCCTATTGGATATTACATAATCACTGTAATCCCTATAAGCCGGATTGTATTGCCACTGCATAAATTTATTTTGATAGTAATCTGTTATCATATTATACTAAGTCTTTATTTAGGCAATGAATTTAAGGTTTACTACGCTTTTATGAGGTTTGGAATTTAGAAATATTTTTGCAAGGCTTTTTGCTTTATTTATATGGATAAAGACGGTTATGGATGCAGAGATGACATTGCTGATATCTAAGTTTCGTTCCCAAGCGGACAAACTTATCAGGTTCTTAAAACATGGATTTACCTATTATGTGAGCAAATGGCGGGAAATGGATATCAAAACGTTGAGGATGTAGAAGAGTGGATAATGAATGGTTGTTCATTTGATGACCTTTTAACTATCTTAGCTTGACAAAGACCCTAAAGAAAGACCTGTCGATGTGAGAGTTGTATGGCGAGGTCAAGAATTAATGGATTTTGCGAAAAGGGTGGTTAAAGATAAATACGGTTTAAATACACGAGTTAAAAGTAAGAAAAACTTGAAGTTACCGGAGTCTCAGGGTCATATTCAAATTAAAAATGAGGTTGTTGATTATCTTAGGACAATTGGAATTGAAGCTTATCCGGAAGTTGTTTTCTACGAAAATACCTTAGGCGATTTTTATGAGTGGCAGAGACAGGAGCACCGTAAGAATCCGGATTCCGATGGTATTTTTGGCTACGGTGGCGTTGGTTTCGGAAATTACAAGTAGAATTATGGTCAGCAAATAGGGGTTGATGTTGCAGGTTGGGTTAATTACCCTATGGGAAATTTAAGTATCCGGTGTTGGCTGTGGAACTAAGGAAAAGTTCTAAACTTCAAGAAGAAATAAGGGGCTTAAACAAAATACATGGCTTAAGTGTGGTCTATGCTATCGTTGTTGATGCTTTTAGGTCAGATGAACGGACAGATTAATGGAATTCCTGTCGTTCCAATTGATGTTTTTAAAAATGGTATCGTAAAAAGAATAGAAATGGTAAAAAATGCTATTAAAGAAGGTAAAAGACTCAACGAAATTTTTGATATTGGAAGGAAATTTAACACGAGTAAATTAGATTAGGGATAAGACGAATGTATCCGCTCAAGTAAATAACGGAACCCTACCTGTCCTTTTTCACTTGATTCAGCCAGGTCAAACGCAGAATTCCTGACCAAAATGTTAATGAGTCAATGTACGCTACATAAAAAGAATGAAGGCCACAGAACTTTTGCTGAGAAAGCCTGTGGATGCAGATGTTGAAAGTATGTACATTATGCTGGAAAACTCACTAAGTCCGTATCTGACGGTTAATAACTCTTCCTCTAGGGATTTCCAACTGATCATTGACAGAAATGTAGTCGAGGATTATGTGAAAAGAGATGTTTATCTGTGTCTAGTCGTTGAGATCAATTCGGAAATTGCAGGATGGCTGGCTGGAAGCAGCAAGACTGAAGTTCTCTCTGAGCATAGCTGTTCATCAGGGGATTTTTATATCGAAGAGATAGTAGTCGATAGCCGCTACAGAAGAAAAGGCATTGGTAGTTTTCTATTGAGAGGAATACCAAAGGATCGGTTGAAATCTATTGTCGTAGATACGCCACTGATTAATAAACAGGCCATTACATTTTACCGGAAAAGCGGATTCGTGAAGGTTTTAGGACTGTCAGAAGAATTTTATAAAACATGGACCAGAATGTCAAAACCTGTCTGAATGCATTTTACTAAGATTTACAAATCATCATAAACATTCTTTCTGTTTCCCACCTCAACCACAAGGATCACAAGTTTCTCCCTTTCTATACTCATGATTACCCTGTACTTTCCAGTTCTCAGACTATAAAGTGGGGCTCCCTTGAGACGTTTAATGTAATGAAACGGATTCTTGCTGACAAGTTTCATCTTTTCCAAGATTCTTTCGGCGTCAATACTTTCCATTTTCTCCAAGAACCGGACAGTTGTTTCTGTCCATTTTATCTCATAATCAGGCAATTTTTAGCCTCTTCCTCACTTCATCTGTTGTATATACCCTGCCCTCTTTAATGTCCTTCAGTGACATTTCAATTTTCTCAATTGTATCTTTAGAAAGAGGTTCTTCGTCCTCTGCCAGTTCTGAAAGTCTTCTGATGACTGAATCGTAAGACTCGTTTGGGTAGAGTCTCAAAGCATTGAGCCTTTCCTTGAGGTCCTTTTTAATTTGGATAGTTGTCTCCATAATGATGTAATTATACATATATAGTTAAAGCTTGCTATGAGTTGTTATAACAAGGCGTTACAGCTTATGGGTGCTATCCACTTAATTAAATAATCGGATACCTACCTATCCTTTAGTCGTTATATTTCTAGATTTCAGATTTCTAACCTCTTGACAATTTTTTTTCCATTTCCACACAGTAAGGAGTTGTGTCTGATTCGCGACAATTTTAACTTGAAATA
>JAKBRR010000204.1 GCA_021845325.1 Thermoplasmata archaeon | reverse complement strand
TGTTGTGTGGATCGATCACGATGACGGGAATTCCTACTTCCCTTGCCTTGTATTCTATGAACGACCTGAGCTGGTGAAATGACCACGAGTTGTGGATGTACATTTCTCCTTTCCTAACGGTTGTCCTCATCCTGATTCCACTGAGGTCTTCAATGGCAATTGCTGAGGAGATGCCTTTTGCTTCATGCGCGATCTCACTAGATATTACATGGCTGGTATTCCCTGCGAATCTGATTTCGTTCCAGGAGACTGAAGTCTGTAACGAAGATCTGCATTATGCTCTCTTATCTCCCTGATCTTATCACCAGAATAGTATCTGCCAGTGGAATCCACTGCAATATTGGTGATGCCCATGTCAATGCCTGTGATGTTCTAAGGCTCAATGGCAGGCTCTTCCCCATGACTCTGATGGCAAGCTGTGCTGTCAGTTTAAATGTTTCCCATATATCCTTATACACAACTTTCTGGAGGAAAACTCTGTTGTAAAGTTTCTTTTCAAACACTATCATGGAGACAAAGTTACATGCACCATTGAATCATACAAAGGTATCAATCAATGCTTCCTTCTGATAATCATTGGAAAGCAGCTTTATCTGTGGGTTTTAAGGCAAGTACTTATTCGGTAATTCAATACATAATGGTGTTGCAATTCCTCACACCTCTAAGGAGTGTGCTTCCTTGCGACTGATCATGAGCAATATGACTTCTTGACAGGATGAAGAAATAAAGGCAAAATGCATATCAGACTATTCTTCGGCCAAATCTGTAAATAATGTTCACACCCGAAGAAGTGGTGCAAAGTGCTGAGAAGTAATACTATTAAGAAGGGCAGTTTGCATGAACCTATAAATTTAAAAGCTTTTTCCGTAAAGATATTGGACTTATGTTTTAAGATATCTACGCCAAGTGATCTGGATTGAATGTCAGAAGGGATAACGAATAGTTTCATTTTCCGGGGAAAAGTAAGAAAACATTCCATCGTTGCGGTACAAATAGTAAATGGTTACGTCTATGAACTGGTTCAGCAATGAGTTATTCAGATAGGAAGGACGTTGTACACCTCGTCACAGGGCAATTTACGTTTAACCCGGTCAAATATCATAATATAGAATCACATGTAAGATTGAATAATACGAAGCTATACTGATATTTATGGACTCTTCAGAGAGATATGTAGAAGCAACCGCACATCCTACAATAGGTATTGTTCTTTTGGGAGGGTTGAGCGACCCAAATAATCGGATTCCTCTACATGGTTCTTCAGGTATTGCTTATACCATTAAGAATAAGGAATCAGTTGCAAGAACAAGAATTTCCTTATCGGATAAGAAACATGTATATACTTTTAACGGGAAGGAAATTGAGGAAAGTTCAAGATCACCAATTTCATTAATTCAAAAGTACGAAGAAAGATTGAAAACCAAATATAGAACCGAATACGTGAACTTTAAGTCAGAAAATCAGGATATTCTAAGCGGGAGTTCGGATGCTGGAGCTGCTGCTCTTGGCAAATGCATACAATATCTGTTGCCTGATGAAGACCCTTTTTCTATGGAAAATAACCTTAGAATAATTTCTGAGAGTGTTGGAAGGAGTCTCTACGGTGGACTGACCGTTACAGATGTAAGTAATCATGGTACACGAACAAGGCAAATTTTGAATCCTGAAGAATTTGGCGGGTATGAAATAACAGCATTTACATTTCCACACGAAAGGAGACCGTCAGATGATATACATTTTAATATCAAGAAACTCCCTGAGTATCCCAACAGAGTCAAGAACGCAAATTATAAGTTAATCGAGCTGCAAAAACTCGCTGAGAAGAAGGATATAAGGGGAATCTTTGAACTTGCGCATAATGATACTGAAGAATATCATTCCCTTGTTGAAAAAGCTGGTGTAATAATTATTACTCGAGAGATGAGGGAGCTAATGAAAGAGGTTGACAGGATCAGGAAGAATATTTGGTGCTCATATATTGTTACGGGTGGGAACAATGTTTTCGTTGTGACCAGAAACGAAGATTCGGAAACAATTTCTGACAAACTTCGAAGGCGGGATGTGAGAATTACAAAACTCATTGTTGCAGGTCATCCTAAGATTACTTCTTCAAATATTTGAGCTTCCTTGTTATTTTATCATAAGGTAGTAATGCAGCTACAAAGATCAAAGTTAGAGATAAGATAAGATATAAATAACTATTTTTTGCAACATCAGCAGAATCTGGCCATTTATGTTCCAATCCAAGAATATTTAGTTTAACCAAGCCAATCCAAGGAACCTGACCGAAAGCTACACCAACAATTCTGGATAAGTTTACAGGTGGATAATTAAAAATTGTTTGATCCGCAGCTTCATACGATTGGTATTTTGGATTATATTTTACACATGATCCGAGATTATTATCTCCCATTGTAATAAATCCATTTTGTCCTGAGAACACAGATACATTGATTGAGAAATTTCTATGGGTAAACCCAACATCCTTAATTACAATGCAATCTCCATAAACATTTAGCCAGCTCTGATTGCTGTAATTATTTATAGAAAGCCTTCCATCAATCCATTTGATATACATTATAGCGCGGTGAATTATTATTGTACCCTGGGGGTTTTTATAAAGAATAACGTTTCCATATTCTCCATATGTTGAGTAGCCGGTTTCCCTCCCCTGAACATATGTTACTATATCGTTAATGGAATTTACTTTCTTTACAAAGACAATATCCCCGGTATTTATAACGCCAGGTGTCCAGTATTCAGAATGTTCCATACTGGACGATTCTACCACTGAAATGGGTGGCCACTCCCCAGAGTATAGAAAGAGGGAAATGAAAATGGCGACGAAGATAATAGCGGCAATTGTGTAGGGCTTATTTTTAAGTTTCTTAAATTCCTGCTTTGATCTTTTCATCATAGTTTGCACCACAATCTATACTACAGTTGTGTAATCCTTCAGTTCTTAACATTGATGCTACATACATGTACATGTTTATCACACCGATGATGGAAGCTGACCTCTAACTCAATCTCTTCACTACTAAATCCAGTAATTCCTGTGTAACCTAAACCGGAATGAGGCTGAGCCTCTTTATGTTTTTCGAAGCTTTTCAGATTCTAAATGATTGCATATATGATTTTTAATTGTTCAAACGGAATTCTCGCGACAGTCGAAGTGTCAACAATCAAACTCATTTTCTATGATTAAACTAATTTACTAATCTCTATTATATTCTTCTGTTTCTACCTTACCATGTTGCGGCATTGGAAGTTTGATTTTAATCGTATAATTAAAAAAAACAGACATGGAAAAAGTAAACAATTTGTTTAGAAACTGTTATATCTATTGCTTACATTTACATATTATGGCAGATAAGAAGGACGGCTTCCAATCTGGGGCTGGATTGATAAGGTACTTCGACGAAGAAGAAATTGAAGGCCCTGCCATGGATCCTAAACTTATAATATACATAGGGATAGTTTTGGCTATTATTGTCGAACTAGCACAGTTCTTCTGGCCAGTCTAAACGATCCTAAGGCAATAAAACCTTTTTCTGGTATCGCTCAGGCAAACATGAACATCTATTAACCCTAAATTTCTTAAATCCCGAATAGAATTCATTATTGTTCTTCTGGAGAGTTTTGATCTGTTTTGTATTTCATTTACGGTGGCAATTTTTTTTTCCTGAAGGATCATCAGCACAAATCTTGATGAAGTTGTCATGTTAGTAACTATGCTAACCTGTTCTCCCATGCTTAGCATAATCTGTCTAACATTAAAATGTAATTGTTGTGCAGAAAGCTATTTTAATTAACATTTAAATGCACTGCCTCAAAGAAAGAAAATCAGGTAATCATCTTTTATTTGGGTCAGGTTAAAATGTTAAAGGGGTTTAATCCAAAATTTAGGGCAATATCGAATAAGTCTTAGGATCAGACTTTGGTCATATCTTAAAATAAATATGCCTCAAACAAAATAGCTGTTATTTGATCATATGCTCATTTAACAGTCCATAGATAGTTCAGTAACCAATATGAAAGTCACATACGGAATAGAATTTAATTGCAGGAACAAGTTGCAAATCATCCTTGAAATAAATTGTTGTTATATTGAATTTTGATTATGAATCATCATTTTACAATCAAATCCCGTCTTATTTGCAATGAATAATTGT
>JAKBRR010000203.1 GCA_021845325.1 Thermoplasmata archaeon | reverse complement strand
TGTGGGGTAGCTAGGATATCCTAATGGCCTTCGAAGCCGAGGACCCGGGTTCAAATCCCGGCAAGCCCGCTGAAACATTGGGTTTTAACGGTATCACATATTTAAAGAAACGATTAAAAACGGTCTATTTATTCTCGAACTTCTATGGTTTCTTGTAGTATTAGAAACTAATTAGGCTTAGTTTTGTCAATTTTGTTTGCCCTCTTGGACAAGGCCATGTCGTTAATAAGAATGCTCATCTTTAGTGCATGTTCTAATGCGCTTAAAAAGGATCCAATTGCAATCACGTAGGTAAGTGTGTGTTCTTCTTCATCTCCCTTGATAGATTTCCTAAATGTATCTAAAAAATTAGTGACCAATTCATGGATAGTAACTAAACTTATATCGAAATAGCTTAAGATTAACCATCCTACTGCAGCTGTTAGGTAATTGAAATCAAAAGCTCTGCTTTGATATGCTGGATCTGGCGTAGAACCCTGTTTTTTTATAGTTTCCAAGTCCATTACAGCATTGTTTCTTAGATATTCTGTTGTAAGATCATTCTTTGGATCTGCTACGCCGTTTGGATTTGTTAAAGAGAGGATAATTGGCTCGTCCCATAGAATCATTCTTAGGTTTTCTTTAGCCTCCTCAGTCATGTAGGATACTTCCTCCTCTATTGACTTACTTCGAAAATTAATAGAGGGAACTGACACATCAAACAGAGTTGACAGATACATTATTAGAAGAAAATCCAATAGAAAAGGACTCTCCAATAAATAATATATACAGGATCTTACGAGAATTGCGTCGGAAATACCTTTGAGTAAGTCCATATTTGGGTCTTCAGAATTTTCAAACGATTTCACATTTCTTATTCTATCGATTGAAAACTTTACATTTTCACTCATTCTAAATGCCATTCTGCCCTTATCCTTGTGGTTCATTATAGGCTTAGACAAGTTAGGATTCCTAATTGAAAGTCCTTGAGTATAACGAAAAAAAAACTTATACTGCTTCAAATCCTTTTCAATCATTTTTGCGGTATAAGAAACTGCTCCCTCAATTACATCATTCATAGTAGGTAGACTATTCAAGGCCTTTCCAGAAACTAACAATAGTGAGACTAACCTATGCAATGTGTCCCATGCATAGGGGTCAAAGTATAGTGATATTTTTTTAACCATATTAATGCACATGAATACAACATATGTATAATAAGTATCGCAGTAACATATTAGAAAACATTTAAATATGACATATATATGTTGATAATGCATGTTAAAGTCTGAACTTATTCGGATTTCTGTTACCGCTTCTCCAGAAGAGTTGCAAATTTTAAGAAAAAAAGCGAAGAACTGTGGACTTCCATTGTCCAGGTATCTAGTTCTGAAAGCGATGAACAAGTTAGCGAGGGAATGAAAATGGTTAATATCAGAACGTTTAAGAGCAGGATAATTGCGAAGTTTCCTAACGATCCAATAGCTGAAGTGTTGAAAAATGAACCAGATGAGATCCCACCTGAGGAGCTGGTAGGGAAGATATCAACATGGGAATCGATCTTAGTGGCCGGAAGAAGGCACTAGGATTAAAAGAGGAGGATAAAATGAGATGATGAAGATGGATTTAGGGGCGGGAACCACTCCGCCCATAAGTGTGGCAGCAGCCGAACCTGACGAGGAAACGACTGGTAATTTTATAAACGCAACTAAAGATAAAAAGGTTTTCAAACAGGGAAACAGCTCTTTATATTCATGCAGTGGAGATGAGGATAAAAGAATTGATATCCAAGAGATAAGCAATTTATTGACCCAACAGGCGATGGCAATAGGATACGGTAAATTGGGGCTACGTGTCTTTCCTTGTAATAAGGACAAGAGCCCTATTGTGGATTCATCCCTTGGATTTAAGCACGGCGTTAAGGATGCTACTAACGATGTCAAGAGAATTTCCAGGACATGGTTCAAATATCCGGATGCAGCCATAGGTTTTGCAATTCCCCCTGATATCATTGTTATTGATTGCGATGTAAGGAAGGATTCGTCTAAACGCCCGTTGCTAAAAAATGGCCAACCTGATATGATAGGATTGAGGAAATTTCAATGCCTAGTTATGGAATTCAATATAACCGGGGACCCTCTTTATACGCTTTCTGTCAGCACACAATCAGGAGGACGACATTTTTATTATAGGATGCCGGAAGGGGTCTCTTCATTCAATCATACTAGTGCAATGGAAGGGCTTGATCTGAAAGGGTACGGCGGTTACGTAATCCTTCCTAATTCCCAGGGAGCACATGGAAAATACGAATTTCTGAACCTGACAGAAGTAAAGCCTATCCCTGAGTCTTTGCTTGATTGGATCTTAAAATTTAAAGAGCCAAACAAAGAATTTAAGACTCCGCCCATTAAACCTAGCGACGTTGACCGAGAAGCCATAGTTCGGGTCTTGATCCCATACTGGTCCAAGGCAGACGGAAGACGCAATGATCTTACTCTTGCCATTTCAGGGTTCATTGCCAGATCTGGTGGGACAGAAGACGATGCAGTTTACATTATAAACGAACTGGCTAAAAGGACATTGAAGGGATCTGATCATGTTGCTGGAGCACGCTATTCATTCCATAGGAACGGGAAAATCAAGGGTTTTACTACACTAAAACAACTAATGGAGGAACTTAGAAATGACTGAATCACAAACAAACGAAGACATACAGAATCTGAAAAAAGCAATTGAGAAGAAAAAAGACAGGAAACTGGAGACTGATAACGAAAGTGAAAAAACGCACTTTCCAGGACCTATTTACATTGTGAAGGCTCTTGTTAAGAAATTCCACTTTCGTACCATTCCCGAAATAGGCACAGACAAGGAATCCATCTATTACTTTAATGGAGAAATTTACGAGCGAGCCGAGGAAGTAATAAAAGCAGAGGCTCATAGGGAATACATCAGCCAGTGGGAGACCGCTCTTTCAACTTCTAGGGAAAATGATCTTACAATGAGATTGAAACATGCTCTTGACAGAGGTCCATCTGCCAACGACATAAACGAAGTACTTTCGATGGTCCGCCGGACAACATATACCCATGAAGAGATGAATCCTAAGACACATATTCCATTTCTTAACGGTCTTCTAAACTTAAACACTAGAAAGCTTGAGCCGTTTAATCCTGATCTCTTTTTTACGTATCAGGTCAATGCAAATCTACTTGACAGTTACATAACCTTGAAGGAAGTGCCATTGTTCTCATACATGCTGCGCACAGCCTTTTACAGCAGAGACATTCCAACAATCCTATCCTATTTTGGATATGCTTTTTTTCCTGACCTACCGGTACATAAGACGCTTTTTATCTTGGGCAGGGAAAGAATTGGCAAAGGCACCAGTGTAAGGGTTTTAGAGGGATTAATGCAAAAAGGCAGCGGCGCAATACAGTTGGTCAGATTGCTTACTTCTGAAAGGTTTCAGTTCACAGGTATTGAGGGAAAGAATTTACTCGTTGACAGTGAATCCAAAAGGAAATTCAAAAGAGGCACCATTCTTGAATGGTCAGCATTTTGTAATCTTTTCGGAAAGGACGTTTTGAGCCTTGAACCAAAGGGACACGAAGCCCACGAGTATGTTAGCAATGCGAAGGGTATATTCTTAGGTAACCTTCCTTTCATTTCTGTAGATAGCCCACCGGCTATAGCTAGGATGCTTGTAGTTGTTACAAGGGATGAGAGACCAAAGAACGTTATCACAGATCTTGATAAGAAGATACTTGACAGAGAAGGGGACAAAGTAGCCACATTATTAATGCAGATTTTGTTTAGACTCAAGGACCGCAATTTCGTATTTCCACGACAAATATCTGATGACGAAACAGCACAACTCCTTGATAAATTGGCAGATCCGGTTGAAAATTTCATAGAGGAACAGACAGAATATGATGAAGAGGGTTTAGTCCCCGTGGAGGAAGCCCACGAAACATTCACGGAATGGTGTAAAAGGAAGGGAATTCCAACAATAGCAAGACAGACTTTTGTAAAGAAGTTTGGGAAAACATACCATAAAAAAATTATTGGACCTCGTGGAAAGCGGACTTATTACTTTACTAATTGCAGTGTTTTTTACGACGACATTAAAGCAAATCCAAAAAACTCAGATAAAGTTGATCACGCCTTTAATGTTACGAAAACCCTAAAAAATTGGGAGAT
>JAKBRR010000202.1 GCA_021845325.1 Thermoplasmata archaeon | reverse complement strand
TACCAATTCTTTTCTTGGGCGTCCTGTGATCCACCAGTCATTATACATGGTTAAGGTTGATATTTCCATATTAGTAATGTATAAGTTACTAATATATGATATTTTAGTAATGTAGTATTTTCTAATTTTCCAAAAAGTAGACAGAATAGCTATTCATTTGTATTTTTCCTAAAAGGACACAGGAAATTTTAACCGATTTTTTTGATCTTTGATTTTTTACGTAGCGACATAACTCATGCCGTATACGCCCAAATACCCAAAACCAGCATACAAACATGAAAAAACTCAAAACAGCCCACACCAGGAATCGTTCTGAATAGATCCAGAATGAGATATCTCGTTCAGAGGAATCAAGGTATGGTCATCGGTTGTATGGTCTCCTGCTTGTACGTGAAGTTATGAGCTGTTACAATTGAGGTGATTGGTTCACAATGATGCTTACTGCGCTTTGTATTATCCGGGAACGTGGAAGCATTGAAAACTTTAATCGCGTGATAAGAAACTACAATCATCTACAGAATGCTTTCACCGAAATCCAGTGGCTGCATTAAACAACGAACATTTATAAGGGTACCCTTACTAAAAGACTCCGTTATAATGGATTTGCTAAAATATCTACCAGAACATTCGAATGGTAATACAATAAAATGTAACAATCTGCAGAGTCTCTATGTCTTTCAAGGATTCACCTTAACAGACAAAATACCTTGTGGCATTTTTCTTACTTCTAACGATTTTTTCCGTCCAGACCTAGCACAAGATAAGTTATCAATTTCCTTTAGGCCAAAGGTGGAGGTTGAAATAGCCAGTGACCCACCGTTCAATGTTTGGAGGAACTATGGCGGCATTATTAGAAGCTCTGGTTCAGATGATCAGTATTCTCGTGTTTGGCCAGCATTCGGATACACAGGAGGGGCATACGAATATGTCTATGAATGCAGGATATTCAATCAAAATCAGGGAAAACAAATCGTTGGAAAGCGGAGGGAGTACCATACTGGAGGACTAAAAGATTTTTTTTACGGTCAGACCGTTAGACTTCAGAACTGTGGTCTTACTCAAACTACTGTCATTCAAGATTTCCTTAAAAATTTGTCTTCTGTGTTTGGCCAGTATGAACTTAATGAACAATTCGGCATCTATGGAGAAAACACAAAGATCATAAAATTACAAGAAAATGGTCTAATCCTTGCTATTCTTGCCAAAAATAAAAGGAACTTAAATATATCAATTTCACTCGGAGTGAGAGACCTGTCTCAATATTCAGTTTGTAATCTATGGATTTACTTTTGGATAGACGATTATGCCAATCGGAGAAGAGATGTTTACGGCCCTGTTCAAAAATCTTGGTTATTCAGATGGAGAAGTCAGAGAACTCAGAGACAACCACCGTTCACTGTAAGTATTTCCAAAGTGACTAATACGTTATTGAGAGATGCTCTGAAACAATTTCAACGAGGCACATTGGTCATTAGAAGGAATTTAATTCTTCCATAAGATTTGGTCAACTGAGTATTGACCCTACCTGATAGTTCACAAGTTGATATTGTGAGTTTGAACTTTGACTTATAATTCTATTCAATTTAATGTGTCCACTGAAGAGCAATTTGTGTACACTACCGAGTATGGATGTACTATTTTAAAGGCGTTTAGTAGGTTGAACCTATTTAAATCTGAAAAGAATGTATAATAATTTTGAATTAATTGGGAATTATCTTTGATGAATTTTGGACCTTCTTATCTAAATACTAATCGGACCATTCTCTTGAAGCCCATTCCAATAATCGTTCTTCCCTTTCTCTTATTTCTTTCTTTCCCCATCCTCCTTTAGATATTTTATCCGCAACCTCTAATACGCTCAACAAACCCGTGTGTCTATATTCCTCAGTTTTTTCCATTGGGAGCATATTTCCCAGCGAAGAATTGAGTCGCGGAGGGAGCATCATTAAATTGCCTATCCAATGAATCCAGTCTGCATCGCTTCTACTTTGAGAATAGATATGCTCTATAGATTTAGATGCGCTCTCTTGCCATATTCTATTCCATTGTTCGTTATTAAAGACTTGGCCCCTACTCTTTGCCAGATATTCCTCGTAGCGATTGAAAAAATATCGTAATTCAGTTTCCCAGTTATTATAGCAGTCAGTTTCTTTAAGCTCACTTACCGCTTCTTCTATGGGATAATAAATTCCTATATTAGTCAATTCCTTAAGAATCGTTTCTGAAGAAAGATTCTTATTCGTGATCTTCCACGCTAATCTGACATAATCTCCAACCGACGTTCTGGAATCATTTCCGAACATTCCGTATATACGGAAGGTGACTTTTTCCCACCTCTGCAATAACCTATCCTTTTCCTCTTCTGTAAAGTCGACCCTTAGGTTTATTGCGGTGGCCAACAATCGGGCTTGGGAAATTTTGGTAACCGCATTAATTCTGCGATTAGAAGTCAATTTATCAAGAGCTTCTGTGACTGTCCTTATCCAGAGGCTGTTATCAATAACTTTAGCAGGATTTCCTTCAGACTGATTTCCAAAATATTCTGTCGCGTTTTCGTCGTTTATAAGTCTGCTCGGGCAGTCTTTGGCAGCGAGAGTGGCAGCAAAACGCAAGGACTCAGAACTCATCCCAATTCGTTTCCCAATTATTCCGTATATACTAGTCCATAATTGATGTACTACATCTATCAACTCATTTTTGTTTCCGTTGCTCGTTTCAAAAACTATTGCCATAAAGATACTTTTCAATCTATCAAACCAAGGGACTTCCAGGCCTCTACTATTTAGAACCTCGAAAACTGAGTACACAAGGGACTCGTCACGAATTTCATGAAAAACAAACGTCAATCTATTCTTCAATAGACTCAGCAACTCGTAGAGTGAATCACCTTTAGTCTTCCAATTTGTTACAAATTCCTTACATTCTTCCATACAAGAAAGTAGCTCTTTGTCTGCCAATGTCGATGCAGTTTCTGACTTTGGGTATACTCCAGTTTTCAGAAAATTGACAAAATAGTGGCTTGAGTCATGATTTGTTTGTAACAGTAGCAAAGTTGCTGCGTCGTCTTTAACAAGCAAGTTCTCCAGTTCCATTTTAATTTTCTGTTGAGTCAGTTCAGACTGATTGAGTTCATTCGATATGGCTTTTAGGAGTATTATCAAAGTAGTGATGCGTTGTTGCCCGTCCACAATTTCAACAACTTGATGCTCCTTGGTTGCGATGGTCCTTTTCTCTCGTTGAAGACCTACAACTGTTGACATGAAGTGAGGTTTGGTTTTTCCACTATTCCAAGTGGACAATACATCTTTAAAGAGGTCTTCACGCTGTTTCTTCTGCCAGCTATAGTTTCTCTGATATTGAGGGACTCTAAAAAGTCTACCATAAAACAAATCATCAAGCGAAAGATATTTTGGTTGGATGTCTAATGTTAATCCGTTTTGCGTCATTTTATTGATTAATACGCATATTGTTATTAAACTATAGTTTTGCTTTAATTATATTGTTTTTCCATTATTTAACTCTTCAAGTCGCTCCAGAGTACCTCGTTTGATCTGTATATATCCGTAATTGATTTCTTTGCTTCCTGAATAAATGTGCCACAGTATTTCTTGAAGCCCTTGAAAAGCGATTCAAGTATCTCAAAGGATATACATCTCCTTTTATTCCTAACTCTTTCAGGAATGCCGAGATACCTGTTCAGTGGTCTTACGAATGTGATTTCGAGTAGGACCGTGTGCGATTAATGTTTTAATCGAGTAATGTTCTACAGTTAGCGCAAATCCCGTTTCGCTAGATCATCAGCAATTTTATATATATCCAGAATATTAGAATTCGAGGAGATTTCATGAAAACTGATGGATTGATGGCTAGGTTCCTCGCAGTTTTCCTGGCATCGTTATTTCTCTTGGGGGGTTTGTTTACGGTAGTAGGTAGTGTAAATCCCTCATCTATGAATGTAGGCTCTATTACAGACAGGGAAACACCAACTATCCCAAACACCTCCACGGACTCACCCGCCACTAACACCCAAGAATCAAATTCAACTGCCAGGTATTGGCTCAAATTAGATGCTCTCCAGGCATATTCCTCCGAAAAGATCTACATGGGGTTTGCACCAACATCTATGAATCTATTTAACAGTTACAATGTCGGGGAATCGGCGGATCTAAGTGCGAATTACGGGCAGTATGATGACGGTTCCTCCGTCT
>JAKBRR010000201.1 GCA_021845325.1 Thermoplasmata archaeon | reverse complement strand
TTTCTCTCTGAATTGAATGTGCTGGTGTTCCTGGCATTATTCAGTGCAAGGTCAGGATTTATAATGTATACACTCATGTTGAAATCTGAACTGAATGAAGATCCAAGGACAGATGTTATGTTGGATGTGCCTACCAGTTTTTCCGCCTGAACGAAGTTTATCTTGTATGCATTGAGAATTGAGATTTCAGTTGAAACCATTCCTGTGAATGCATCCATGGTTCTGTTCCTAAGTCCGTGGTAGAATCCCAGTATAAGGTAATTGGAATAGACTGCATAAATGGCCGCTGAATAATTGCCATTGGTCTTGTTAAATCCGTATACGAAGAATGCACCAGAAACTTCACCATATGTAACATTTTTCAGGTGATCCTTGGTTATGTTGCTAAAGATTGTTGAATTGGTCAAATTTGCATAATTTACGGACGAAAAAGCTGCATAACCGAAAACAAGATCACTGTCATTTGCGGTTGCAAAAAGGGCAGCTTGTGCATAGCTTACATGAACGTAAGGGGCATTCACTGGAAATCCAGATGACGATGATGAGGATCCGGAAAGACCATTTACCGCATTTCCAAGGGCAGAGAGATTTGTGACTCCCGCAGTTAGGTTCATAACCTCATACCAGCCACCGGTCATTGAAGTATTCACTTCTGAAGTTGCAAGAACGCGCATGCCTGGCGAAGTATCAGGCAAAGGAGAAGAAGTTTTAATTGACAGTAACTTAGGGTCTTTCACTGCAATAAATCCAACCGCGCCAATTACTACTACGATTACTACAACTAAAGCAACTAATGTCGATTTCACATAGTGGATTATATTCAGTTATATATAAATATTATTGCTGTTGCATTTTTGCAATCATGTGAATAAATCAAAGTTAAATATTCAGATGAAACAGAATCGTCATTATTTCTAATTTAAATTGAAAGGCGTCATATAGAATATTTAATCAGTCTTGGAAAATCAAAATTCTAAACAATTCTTGCTATCCGAACAAACTCAAATAACCTCATTTCCTTGTTTTGCCTATAGTCTCCCGGGTTGTTCCTGGAAACACCATTTTAATTTTCAAGAAATTTCTCTTGTGATTGATCTGGATCGAGTTCTTTTCATTTCAGAAACATCTGGATACAATAGGACCTGTTTTCATTGAACAGAAAACTAAAAATTCAGTAATACTTCATTTATAGAATTCATATTTCTTGGTCGTTATGATGTCGTCACCGTTGTTTCCCCTGCATAAGAAGCCTTTTTTCCGGTAAAACGATGCTCGTACTTTGTTATTGTGGTGGACATACAGAATGAATTTTGTAACACCGCTTCCAGCAATGAGCCTTTCTGTCTCTTCAAGGAGTTTGCTGCCAACTTCCCTGCGCGTGTAATCAGGCTTCAGATACAGGCGAAGCAGTTCCGCTGTCCTGCCTGATACTCTGAAGTGAATGAAACCAACAAGCTTAGAATAATTAAAGGCTCCAATAAAGAACGTGTCCTCCAGTAACTGACTCGCTGTTATCTGTTGAATTAGTCTTTCCCTGGAATAATTCTTCTGGAGCCAGCTATTTATAAATTCCTCACTGTAAATCCCGGCGTAAGCCCATTTCCACGACTCCTTTGCAACTTCCATCACTGATTCTGAATCTTCAGGTGTAAGGTCCTTTATTTTGATGTCGGCTGGCAATTTACATTCTACGGCCAAAGTAAAGTATGGGCTCCGGTATAAGTACATGCTGTAATGCGCCATATCAATAATGTGGTCCCATTGTGCCAGCAGGCAATATAACCCAATTGCCCTAAGACTGGAGGCGCCGAACTTGATCATAGTGTTATGATCACGTAAGTAATGGGATTTCCAAAAACCTTCACAGAGTTCCTTATTCATAACCTCATGGGAACATAGAACGGATCCATTATTATCTTGTGTCAATGGAGCTATGATGAGAAGGGAATCCGGTTATTTTGCTCTTCAAATATTTTTAAAATTTAAGAATTTAAATCAATATTTGTATCTGATTACAAATCTAATAAGATGTGTATTTGAATACAAATAATTTTAAATGTGTAAAATGTTTTACACATACATGAAAAAGGAAGATATCTTAAAATTTCTAGATTCCTGGAACTTCTGGAACAACAATCCCAATCCCGGAATAAAGAGGGAATTTTATACAAATCGGATAGAGAATTTCCTTGGGGATTCCGAAGTTCCCATTTTAATTGAAACTGGAATAAGACGGGCAGGCAAATCATTCATAGCGAAGCAGGTAGCAAAGGATTTAGTTGAAAGGAACATTGCAAAATCTCGCATATTAGTGATTAATCTGGAAGACGAACGTCTGATAGATAGGAATTACACGACTTTGCTTGAGATTTACCAAACATACAAGGAGGTTATAAACCCTTCTGAAACAAGCATCGTAATTCTTGACGAGGCTCAGGAAATTGATGGCTGGGAACATTTCGTTAGGGGCATATCTGAAAGGGGTGAAGCGAAATTTATCGTCACGGGTTCATCGTCTAAACTCCTTGATTCGGAGTTTTCATCCCTATTATCAGGTAGGCATGTTGTCGTATATGTACATCCATTAGATGCGCTGGAGTTTAAACTCTTCAGCAGAAACCGGAATCCAATGGACAGATTTATCATTGAAGGAGGATTTCCAGCTGTAGCTCTTTCACGTCTCAAAACTGATTTGGTAAGTAGTTATTTTGATACAATAATTCTGAAGGATGTGATACAGAGATTCAGGATAAAGAAACAGGGAAGTCTTATCAAACTTGCAAAATTTTATGTAACGAGCGTAGGGTCAAAAATAACATTCAGAAGCATCTCAAAGTTTCTTGATCTACCTGTAAAGACGGTTTTCAACTTCTCCATTTATCTCGAAGCGGCCTATCTCATATTTTTTGTTGATAGATTTTCTTTTTCGGCAAAGAAAAGTGATAAAAGTCCCAGGAAAGTATATTCCATTGACAATTCATTTCCGTCATTTCTGGGCATCAATCCCATAGAAATAAAGGGAAGACTCCTGGAGAATGCAATTGCTGGCACGTTGTACCTGATTTCCAGACACGTCCAAGATTTTAAATTCTACTACTGGAACGAAAACAAAAAAGAAGTAGATTTTGTTATCAAAGATGGGCATAATTATGAAGCACTGCAGGTGACGTACGCAGTTAACAGTGAAAAAACTAAAACCAGGGAGGTTGAGGGGTTATTGGACTGCGCATCACGGCTTAATTTAGCCAGTGTCATGATAGTTACCATGGATTTCAGTCACCAGGAAACAATAAATGACATAACGATTAACTACATTGCTGCAGCGGAATGGATTGAACGTAAGCTCACGCAGTACGGCTTTGCGTAAGTCTCTGCAGGTGTATTTTGCTGATCAATAATGGATGGGGGATCCGGGTCAGTGGTGAATTTCCCATAATTACTCGCACAAGCAAACGAGCTAAAGTGACTGAGAAGATACGCTATGGGTTAACTTCTCCGAAACTTAAGTGAAATTGCCTAATTACTCTCGCTAGAGCCAGTAAAGATCGCTTCTATATCTGGGAGATCGGTTAGAATCAGCCCATCATCTTGTTTCTGAAGCTTCTTGCGGCTATCTCATAAGAATTTCTGCAACTCTCTTGTCTAACAGAAACTTATGGTGGAAGAAATTGGCTGCTTGTTTTTGCAGATCATCAATCAGGAAGCAGAGTGGGTTTGCCTGTTATCTTTCTTCCATAGAGTATGATTAGTTTTGGCACGAGCGAAGACCATTCATCACACAGAACTTTCAATTCTGGTTTTCAGTCAATAAACCTAATCTTTTTTAGTCATAATGGAGATTAGGAATTTAAATGTCGGAAACAGATAACTGCTTCCATTCTGTTCCACAAAAACTTGACACTGTGTTGGAAATCGCCACCGGCATCCACTCTATTTTGGAGGAATAGCGGCTCTAATTTTTGCTCGGTTTACTTTTCCACCTCCCATTGCCCAGGCGCTCAGGTCGAAATTCATCACGAGGATGAAAGTCCTTATCAGCGCCTGAAGTTATGGCCATATACCTGCTTACATTAAGACCCTGAAGTGGATGCATTTCACAAGTATAGACATGAATATTTTGATAAAGAAATCTCATCGTTTTCATGGACAACACCCCAGATTTCTGTTGAATTATAACATGCAATTCAGCAAAAATTATTGCTTTAGGGCTATTTTCAAACGCCATGAATCCATAAACTATTTATCACATAACTTGCTAATTGACTGATGGAATCAACAGACGG
>JAKBRR010000200.1 GCA_021845325.1 Thermoplasmata archaeon | reverse complement strand
GTGTTGCAGTCATATAAAATAAGAAAAATATTATGAATGATGCATGAAGAGATATCATTAAAGCAAGTGAAATTCCCTCTCCCACAGGTTTTTTTGCGACGAAAAAATAGAGAGCCCATGCATAGAAAAACGGCATCAGCGCCATCAGATGAAAATCGAATGCAATGGGACCTATGGAATATGGTGAAATTTCATAACAGAGTATTAGGAGGAAAACAGCTGAGAATTTGCTATCATTTCCAGCAATTTTCATATAAGTCAGATACAGTGGAATAGCTGTGAAAGTTATTAACAGACTCTGCAACACTAAAATCGTGGCATTGTGCGGAAATATCCAGAAGAAAAAAGCCAGAACATAAATGAATGGGGAAAAGTGTGTCCCAAAAAAACTTGTGTTAAGAAGAGTGGAATAAAAAAAGTTTCCATAAAGATAGCCGTGTAATGATGCTCCATAAATTCCCAGATCAAAACCTGTAGCATTGAGTGTCAAATATTTATAAATGGAGTAATATGAATAAATTAGAAAAAAGAATACGGAAACAAGAATGACCAGAATCAATTGTTTTCCAGATTCCATGTTTTTCATTTTTGGAAATTTCAACCATATATATAAAACAATGATCAGAGATTCTCCTGTCCACCTCGGAGAAGTATCTCCGCTGCAGGTCCCTTCCGTGTCTCCATGATTTTATCAGCGTCAAGAGAAGCTTTTCCTACGGCGATGTATCTGCCATCCAACCCCCTTATGAAAACTGTGTCTCCAGACTTAATTCCCATATCCATTTCCACAATTCCCTGTGCAAAAAGTTTTGCACCTCCCAGAATTCTGGGAACAGCGCCATTGTCGATTGTAATGTTTTTGAATCCTGGTTTGATTGCGTCAAGAAGTTCAACCGTTGGATAAAATTCAGGCGCTTCAAGAGCTATTGGTATTTTACTTATGTAGTATAATTTTTTCCCCTTTTTTTCCTCAACTTCAATCTGATTTTCGGTTATGAATGGTGCTTCAAGGCCTATATCCTTTAATCTACCATAAAGTTCCCTCATTTCCTTCTTTGAAACCACATGTCTGGACATATCATTTCACCATGGCCGACATACTGTTAAAATTTTCATCCAGATTCTCTTCCGGGCACTTTATAAGAAGTTTAATGCTCTCTTCCATTTTTTTACCCTTATCCCGGATATCCTCACTGAATTTCCACTTAACCTGGTCTCCCCCTTCATTTATAAGGTATAAAGCGAAAAGTATTGCTTCCTGTATGTCACTCTTCTTCTGTGTCCTTTCGCCGAGATTTATGGCCTCGCTGACCCCCCGTATTCTGGCATCTGCAATAACCTCTTTCAAAAACTCAGAATCTGGGGACCATGGTTTCATATGTAGATTTTCCTTAATTTCATCATGTCTGATTTTCTCCCTCATTGCCTGTATCTGTTCAAGCGGATTTCCCTTCAATGAAGCAACGTCAGACTTATCGATTCCATTAAACAACCCTGACAGGATCTCAAATGAATATTTTGGCCACAGTATTTCAAGAAGTTTTCTTGAACTGGGCTCATCCATATAGATTCCTCCAAAACTTCGGATAACTCCGCTGATTACTTCCCCTAGATCTGCATCAATTTCATTTTTTTTAATAAACTCATTCACATCGCTAAATTCTGTTTCCCCTATTATTAAAGCACCTGAATCAGTGGCGCTTTTGATCCTCTGTGAGATAATCTTTTCAATGAAGTCTCTGTCTGATAAAGAACCTGCCAGATAACCATTAAATAAGTCCTTTTCCCCCCGGTTCTTCCATTTTTCAAGATAACCTGAAGCAAAGTTGAAATCTCTTGAAATATCAGCAGATATGAAATGTTTTGCAAGTAAGGCAACGGTGTTCTTTCTGGACCCTGAGTTAATTCTTATTATAACGCCTGAGAAGTGCATTACATCTATGTATTTTCCCTCTCCTGAAATCTGAAGAACTGAATCTTTTTCACTATATTCCACCCCATTTTCATTTAGCACATCCTTAAAAAATTCTATACCTGGACCCTGACCTTTGCACGATGCTGTATAATAATTCCTGCTTGTATATATCTTGATGTTTCCCCGTTTCATAAGCTTTGAAAATGCAAGCGATCTCCAGAGTTCATTATCATAATTCTGTATTCCGCCAAGAACAATTGGATCTGTATCTCCTCTCTTCACATAGTTTAGACTCCCCAGCGGAGTTTTTATGACCCCGGTTAAGGGAAGTTTTTCTGTTTCAAGGATTTTTTCTGTTTCAGAAAGACCCCTCAAAAACTCGTCGTTTGATCTTGCAAACTTATCAAAACTGCCCGATTTATGTGCTTTTATGATCTTCTTTTTGTATTTCTCAAAAGGGCAGGAAAATCCCTTTGTATTACATTCAGGGACTATCATTTCCGGATTTTCAAAAAGCTTTTTGATTTTAGCTACAAACTTTGCCTGACTTTCTTTTGATTCTGCCTTCAGTCTCATTTCTTTCCCGATTCTAGAACTCGTATGGCTTCTGCTCTTACGGTTACCGGAATTGGAACCATTGATTCTATAAGCTGGACTGTTACCTCCTCTTTACCGGAATCAATTGACATAATTTTGGCCTTTTCACCCTTGAATGGCCCATCGATTAATTCAACAAATGAGCCAAGCTCAAGACCAGTAACTGCTGGCTTTGGAATAAGATAGTGAGCTATTTCCTCAATGTCTATGCTACCTTCAGCCAGACCTTTGAAGCCTCTTATACCCCTTGAAATATATGAAATTCTGTCAGGATGCATTGTTTCTACAAACAGATAACCCTTGACCTCGTATGGAGACATAATTGCCATAATCTCTCTTGTTGCATCAGGGTTTGTTGCTAACCTTTCCTCCATGTCTCTTGCATCCCTGTTATCCATATCTCTTGCAACCTGCAGCTCATTTCCTACATTTGTTTTGACTACGATAATTGTAGGTTTTAACTTAAACTGAAAATTCCATCGGCCTGAATTAATCCCATCCTCTGATGCAATGGATAATTGTATTGATATTGAATCTCCAAAGTATCCTCCCTTGGGAGTGCCGATTTCCAAATTAACTCTCCTTGACTGATTTGAATCAAGTTCAATTTCCTTGCTTACTGTCTTTGTTTCATTAGGAAGTATTGGCTCAGCTAAATCTTTTCCTTCTATAATGCCAATTTCCCACTCAATAAGGGGATCTTTCTCCTTAATTTCTGGAGTGACTTTTATATTGAATTTTCTTTTTCCCTTTTGAATATTCTTAATTGTAACAGGTATGACTTCACGTATACCGCATCCTGTTTCCTTGTTGATCTCTTCGATATCAATCCATTTAAATTCATTGGCAGAACTTTCCATTTGAAATCACATTTCCCTAATTAGGCCATATGGACATGAGAAGATAAATGAAGAAACCCATAAAACCAAGGAACAGAATACCTGCTCCTGTAATCAAAAGTACCTTAATGTACTCGCTTTCAGTTGGCTTCTTGGCAAGTTTGATTATTCTTGCGTATTTTCCTCTTCCTATGTTGGAAAATCTTCGCTCAACCTTGTTTTGTACCTCTTCAAGTCTTTCTTCTATACCCATTAAATCTAACCTTCTAGAACATAATTAAATATAAGATAAAAAAAGTTTGGTAAGTGAAATGAATGTGCCTGTGGCCCGCCTTTCTATTGTGGAGGTGATCCATCCGCAGGTTCCCCTACGGATACCTTGTTACGACTTAACCCTCCTCACTGACACCAGATTCGAATCTGCCCATATGAGCAAAGCCTCATCCAACACCAGCTCGGATGGTTTGACGGGCGGTGTGTGCAAGGAGCAGGGACATATTCACCGCGGGATGTTGACCCGCGATTACTACGGAATCCAGATTCATGAGGGCGAGTTACAGCCCTCAATCCTAACTACGAACAGGTTTCGAGATTAGCTTCCCCTTTCGAGGTCGCAGCCCATTGTCCTGTCCTTTGTAGCGCGCGTGTTGCCCGGGAGATTCGGGGCGTACTGACCTGCCGTCGACCCCTCCTTCCTCCAGCTCTGCGCTGGCGGTCCCCTTAAAGTGCCCACATTCTCTCGAACATGATGGCAATTAAAGATGGGGGTCTCGCTCGTTATCACACTTAAGTGAACGCCCTACGGTACGAGCTGACGACGGCCATGCACCACCTCTCCTTCTATCGAGTAAGCTCGTCAAGTTGACTCTCATTCAAAGGTCGCTCCTGGTGAGCTTTCCGGCGTTGAATCCAATTAAACCGCACGCTCCTCCCGTTGCGGTGCTCCCCCGCCAATTCCTTTAAGTTTCAGCCTTGCGA
>JAKBRR010000199.1 GCA_021845325.1 Thermoplasmata archaeon | reverse complement strand
CTTGGACATCAGAATTTCAACCATCAACCTGATTATTTCCCTTGGCGTAAAGTGCTCTCCTGCCTCTTCATTGTTGGCCTCGTTGAACTTCCTGATAAGCTCCTCGAAAATGTATCCCATGTCGTGATTTGATATGGCGGAAGGGCCAAGATCAATTTCAGAAAATTTCTGCACTACTTTGTAAAGGAGATCCTTCTCTGCCAGATAGTTGATGCGATCCCTGATTTTGAATCTCTCCAATACATCTATAAGGTTTGCCGAAAAACCATTGAGATAATCGAAGAAATTCTGCCTTATATTTGCGGGATCAGAGAGCAGTTTCACAAAATCGTATTTAGAAACGTTATAGAAATTGTGCCCTGAGGCTTTCATTATGACTGCGGAAGGATCTTCAAGTTTCCCGAAGTATTTCTGGTATGTTGCAAGTACCTCATCCTTTGATTCAGATAAAACACAATCCAGTCGTCTTAAGACAGTAAAAGGCAATATTACATCAGGGTAGTCTTTTCTTTTGTAGACATCCCTTAGTAAGTCGGCAACGTTCCATATGAAATTTGTAACAGAATTGAAATTACCATTCACAAAAGGTAAAGTTATGAAAACAATTTATGATTATCGATTAACTTTCACAAATTCGAAAATGAATTACACCAGACTGAAAAGGTTCCGCAAAATTCTAGTTTGAAGATGTGAAAATGAGCGAATCAAATATAAGTCGATGGAAAAGACGACAAACATTTCATTTTGGGCAGCAAGAATAACCAGAATTTATGAGTATATCCTACTGTGGCGGAGCATATCTAAAAGTAAGTTGCTCCCGACTAAGTTTTTGTTCATTGCGAATCGGACGAACAAAGAGCCGTAAAACTTTCTTTTATCTATTCAAAATAACCCGCTGAAGGGTCTATTTTTTTCCTATAGGCTCTTTTTACTATTTCTTCCAATAATTTGTCACCATTATCAAGAAGTGATCGAACCCTATTTGCCACCCGAAAAGGTTTGAGTGGAATGTCCCCATCAACCTTGAGAATTCCCATGCTTTCCATATAAGAGATGTATGAATCTATTTCATTGTCTTTTAATGGCACTTTGTAGTAATCATACAATTCTCTGATCTTTCTGGATAAGTCAACTCTTGTGATGAAAATTTCGCGGGAATGAATTACCCTTCCCGATGCCAGGATGATTGTTATCGCAACGGCAGGATTTGTCCATTTTCTGGTCAACTTTGGTGGAAGTGTGCCTCCAATCTGAATTTGTTGCTCCTCCCCTCTTTGAAACCATCTGTTTAGACTTTCATTACTGTGTTTACACAAACAGACATTATTAAAAGGGGGAGAAGGATTTGAATTTCTTATGTTTTTGCAAATTTTTATTCCGTTACTCGCAAGGTACGGGATGCTGATAACATTATTAACAAACTTAATGTTGTCAAATACCCAAAGCACAAAGCATATTCTGAATTTTGATTGTTTTTTGTATTTCTTGATATAATCAATAAGTGAGTTTGTATCCCGACTTGGAATAAATAGTGCGTATTCCATGTTATCCTTATTGAGTTCCAATTGTTTTCCATTAGTAGTAGGTATCTGGGCAAGCAGTGATGAAGGCATTCCATTCTCAATAAGTTCCTCAGTTTCCTCTATTTTCTTAACGATCTCCGTAATTAGGTGTTCATTATCGCTAAACTGGGTTTTAACCTCTATAAATATAGGAGTAAGCAATCCTTTCCCAAGATCCCATTTGTCTGCAATTACAACGTCCCAAGATCCAAAAGGAGACCCATCTAATTTGACCCCCAGTTCCGAAATAACGTATCTATAGGGATGGCTCACATCACCCCTAGTAAAAACGTCATAGAGAACGTACTTTGCCACTGCGTGGTTCCATTCGCGTTTGGCGGATTCTAATCTTTCTTTCACAGCAGACGATAGCATCTCAAGCTCTCAACCAATTCTCCTCTACCCGAAAGAATCTTTCTACTCCATAGAAGATATCAACAATATCTGTATTATCAGATTCAGATGTCGGGCTCACAATTACTTCACTATCAAATATATTCACAGCAAAAGATGACATGGTATTAATTGTACCATCGTTATCATATTCCCTCTGAAGTATAAAATGGTATGTTCCTTTATTATTCGTACCTCCATACGAAGCAAATCTTGAACCAAGATGTTTAATTATTTTGTCCGCAAATTTTTCTTTATCAATCGCATTGGAGTATATTTTAATACGCAGAGGGGACCTCTCTACTATGCGAATAGGCAGGTTTGGGATAACTGAATATCTTACATCTTTAACTCTTTCGTTCAGACGAATCCTGTCTTCGATGGCGATCTTTGTAATCGCATTAGCAACTTCCAGCCCTCCTTGGAATTTGGAGAATAAGATGAGACCGTTAGCATAGATAGATACCTCATCAGAGCTGCTTCTATGAAGAACAATCTGATAGGGTCTTATACAATCGTTCCAGTCGTTTTCCAGCCTTTCTTCTATTTTCCTTTCCGAATGGTCATAGTGTTCATCCTTAAAATAGGCCTGAAATTTTTCTGCACCGGCTCGGTATTCCTTTAGTATATAATCATCCTTATCTTTAGAACGTTTCGCAAATGCATATAACGTACTTGAAGCTATATGGATTGGCGAAAATCCAGAATTCCTCAATAGTTCTTCGCCTTTCTTGTAATCCCGGCCAGAAACCTTATTAAAATAACCAAAAGCAACGTAATAGTTTCCCTGAATTTTTTTTAACAGAATATCTGTACCAAACATTTGGCTACTTTCCGTATTACTATATGCTGACAGTTTAAAGGAGTGCTTTTCCAACTCTATATGTTGACTGACCATTTCTGTCTTTTGACTTTCATATCCAGACTTAAGCAAGACCGGCCATAAGAAAAATCTATTGAAGCCATTGACTCTGTTTGGATTTAGATATTCGAAGTCATTTTTCGTAATCATTGAAAAAACACCTCACAATATGCCTGTTTTTTGATCATACTAAAGATACTAATGCATACATACATATTAACCATACCATTGCTGATTCTATTACGTACTGGAAAAAGTAATGTTGGATTGGTCTTAACCTATTTCCAGTTTCTCCAATTTTTGTTCTTCTGGATCAGGAAGGCAAATGTTCTTGGGATAGAGACTTTCAAGCAAAGCCTTTCCTAACCTCTCTCGACTTCGATCCATTTATAATTACCCCAATCCTAACATTTTTGCATCTCATGGTTCTCCAATTGGACCACACGAACTCATTTACATTACTGTTCAATTATTAATATATTCGATCACTCTAACAACAATTATGTAAAGAAAATAGAATTTGGAATTTTCAATTATTTGAATCCAGAAATAGGCTATCATACAAGATGCGGAGGTTCGAATCTAATTATTGTTCTAATTGAATAATTCATTTACAGTTTATTGAAAAATATTTATTCATAATTCTTTACTTCAAGTAAAGAAAATATAGGAACAACTACTTGCATTTCGTATGGTTAAGAAGGCTAAGATTAGTTCAAAGGGCCAGATCACACTTCCTAAAGATTTGAGAGATAAATATCATCTGAGCTGTGGGGAAACCGTCATTGTGTCAGATTCTGGATAAGGCATTATTATCAGGCATGGGAATGGTACTTTGAGAGGTATGTTGAAAGGTGAGGTTGACATTAAAGGATTCGAGAAAGATATTAGAGGCCTGAGAGAAGAGTGGAAGTTGTGAAAAACTTCATAACAGATACGGTTGGCCTGGCTAGATATCTGGAGGATAATTTGCCAGGTCCTGCATCTGATGCATTTTCTCTAGCTGAAAGAGGAGAGGCTTCTAAGCTGATTAGTGATTTGTTGGGAACTACGAACCCTATGGATATAGCCGGTGACGTTAATACTCTATTCAAGAAAGAAGAATGAGAACTTGGATACTTTAAATTGGTTTTTACGCTTAATCAATGGTCGAGGGGTAGTTCCAGAATTTGCGGTTTGGGGAAGAATAAATCCGAGAAATAGATTATTTGAGTGTTTTAGAAACGTCCAACCTCTCACGCGTGGTGACATTGTCAACGCTTATATCGACACTTGGTACTGCATGGAAAGTGCAATAGGAATCAACAAAAAGGTATATATGTCAAACCCATCAGGAGGATAGAGGCAATTTGTTGTTTAGGGTGTATTTATGGAAATCACCGTAATTTTTCTAATAGTCCTAACTATATTTATTTATGCACTATATTTAGAAGAAGTTATTGCCTTTAATTCACCTAAGACCGAAATATTGAAGTCTATTTTACTACCTACAATCGTAATTTCAATTGCAATACCATTTTTCC
>JAKBRR010000198.1 GCA_021845325.1 Thermoplasmata archaeon | reverse complement strand
TTGATATTACCTTGAGATTGTATGCAACGATCTTAAAACCAATTGCATGATCATAGGATCTATTCATGTTATACCAGATATTCTCACAGTGTAACATTTCCTCCAGGATCGAAAATGTTCTTTCTATCTCCCATCTTAAGGAATATAAAGAAGAATATTCCTTTCTGAGATCTATTCCTATATTTCTGTTCATGAAGCATGTCTCACATTTCATGTATTGTGATACAGATGTCGAACAGTATCTATCTGACTATAAGAGAGTTTCTTATATTTGTTCATATGATAAATATGAAAAAAGTTGAAAGAGGTTATACCTATAACTTTACCATTCATTAAACAAATAGAGAAATAGAAAAAGTTATGCGAATGGGGGTTCATAAAGATTACTAAAAAATAAAATGGGAAAAAGAGAGCACCATGAACGAGATGAACGCCATAATAGCATACTACAATCCGGTAAAGGTTCTGCCAAAGATCATGGATGATAAAACCATTCAATGACCCATTTCCAAAGGGATGATATGGATATGACCGAATTGAAATGGTTGAATGCAGTGGGGCAGAATCAGGTTTTACAACCACAGAATGAGGCATTGGATCTACTAGAACATATGCAGTATCAGGTAGAGGCTAAAAACAGAAGAGAAAAACGAAATACTCGGCAAATCCTGAGGTAGCTACAGAAAGGAAAACACGTTCTGGAAGCATTTCGATAATCCCACACTCTTGAGGACCTCAGGGAAAATCAAGATTATGATTTTGACTATCCTGTTTCCTTCTGATTTATACATTCTGGGCAGCTTCATTCTGAATTTCTCTAAAGTCATCTTTGAATTCCCTTGCCAGTTTATCTTCCCACCCTTCTTCGTTCAGATCCAGATGCAACATGTAAACCCACAGCAATCTTCCATCCTTCCTGAATCTGTAAGGATCGCTTACTCTGTTTTCGGTGCCGGGAAAAACCAGAACTGTGCCCCGGGATTTGTAAAGTTCGGAGTATGAAAACATTTGATAGAGGTCCCCTGAACTTATTCTGCTTATTTCGTCGACATTGTTGTCATCATTTCCGTCTATATCTGGAACCCCCAGGATTTTGTACTTTGTATCGAATATATACGTCGACCCACCGGTTTTCACCCTTAGGTCAGGCTGAGTCAACCTCAGCGGCCTGGCTTTCCTGTTGAATATAAAATTGTGCTCAGAATATTGCGGTGACAGTTCCTCCAGATCCATTCCTGCAAAGATGACTTCCTGGTTCCTTTCAATAAATCTGGCAAAGAATCTCTCGAAAACGACGTTCATGTCGAACAGCATCATCATTGCTTTCCCTTCTCTTCCGGACAGAATCAGAAGGTTCTCAAGGATGACCATGGCGTATGTATACGGAATTTCAAATCTCTGGTTAAGCCTGTTAAAATTTATTCTGGCATTTGGATTGACCGGAACTATTTCTTCAGAGACCAACATGCTTTCTATCAAAGACAGAATTTCCAAATTCGGGATATCTCGGGTCAGATTTCTGAATATTCCCGTGGCATAGGCGAAAAACCTGTTCAGGTCATTTTCTGGGGAGAAACGGAAATACCCTATATCAAACTTTGACTGATCAATCCTCCTTGTTTGTTTTTTAATATCCAGCTTCCCCCTGAGATAACTGCTAACTTCCTGCTTCTGGGTATACCGCCGGTATACCCCGAGGGAAAGCTGATCCTCCAGCGATGTGGCATATAGCCTTATGAGAAGATCGACCAGCCCTAGATTGCTTCTTTCCAATGATATGTCTGTTCCGGGCACATTCACTCTGGGCGGGGCAAAGGCGTAAAGCAGGAGCTTGACAAGATTGCTTTCTGAATATTTCTCACCGCGCGGATCGGATTTCCAGATCTTCGGCAGGACTTGGATAGTGTAGTTCTCTGTCTGCACAATCCCGACATGGTGTCTGAACTTGAATCCGGCCCTGAAAACTGACATGTACCTGTCATAATCCGTTATGAACTGCGCCAGGTTTTTAACCTCATCAATAAGTCGCTGATCTTTGTTCTCAGTTTCATTTTCGAACATTGTTATGAGCACGTCTTCTGGCTGTTCCAGATTAATCCCTCAGCTTTTCAAATTCTTCAATGAATAAATTTACATCCTCCGGGTCAAGCACACTATCATTAAGCGTGTAAGCAGAACTGTGCTGTGCTTTATTTAGGAAATGCCCGTTCAGAATCTTCTTCGACAGTTTATCGTCTTGGCCGTATAACATTTCCCTGAGGAGGGGGAGTATCTTGTACTTGAAAATCCTGAGCAGCTCTTTAGCCGGATCATCCGCGTTTTTCAGGCTTTTAAAGAAAGCATGCCCTATCTGCGAATCTTCCCCTTTTATTTCCGCGATCCTGCTGTTCAAAACATTGAAAATATCAATAACTAAATCCTTAATGCCCGATTCATCATCGATCCAATCCTCTAGCATCTTTGTGCTTGGAGGGACATTGAAAAACGTGAACCTCCTTCTGAGGGCAACATCCAGAAGAGCTATGCTTCTGTCTGAATCGTTCATGGTTCCTATGATGAAGACATTTTCAGGAACTGAAAATTTCTTATCGAAATTTGGTATCGTAAGGGAAAGTCCAGGGTCGTCATCGTTTTTATATCTCTCATCCTCTTCAATAAGAGTGATTAGCTCCCCGAATATCCTAGAAATATCGCCTCTGTTAATCTCATCTATGAGGATAACATAGGGTCTTTCCATGTTATCCAGAGCTTCGTTGCACAGCTTCATGAAAATCCCCTCTTCCACACTGTACTTAATTGTACTGTTCTCCGTCGATGCCCTTATTCCTCCAATGAAATCTTCGTATCCGTAAGATTGATGAAAAGTCACCTTACGGATACTCCCGTCATCAATAATTGATATTTCTTTTGTCTGTGGTTCAAAGTTGCTATCCAGCAGTTTCTCTATTTCTGCCAGTTCAGTTATCTGCCCACTAGCAATGAAATTGGCCAGTTTTCCGGCAAGGTAGGTTTTTCCTGTTCCCACCGGGCCGTGAAGAATCATATTCCTCGGAATTCTCGCATATGTGCGTTGTACAGCCCCATGTCCTCTATCAGGACTTCCGGAAGGTGGTTCAGGGGACTGGGGACTTTTAATTTTCTTCGTCTCCCTGTAGGAACTGAAAAACTGATCCACCTCAACATGCTTCAATATAACACTCTTCTGATCATCGGTCAACGAAGAAGGCAACATGTCTCTTAGATTCTGCCTTTTGTAGATGGCGAAGCTTCTGTATTTTTCGGAGACAAATCTTTCGTACACTGGAAATAAATCAAAGAGGTCCTTGAAATTGTACGGATCTTTATACTCATATCCGAACTCTTTCAGCACTATCCTTGAATTGTATATGTAAACAGATTCCAAGTGGAGATTGGCAATGCTATACATTTCAAGCAGAGGGACGGATAGTCGATAGAAGCGGTAGTGGTTCCCGTATAGCGTTGTATCCGATTTCAGGTCATTGTCTGTGTAGTTCTGGTATTTTTTCAGTTCCTCAGTATCGTTTCTCCTAATCTGATCAAGGACCCTGAGTAGCTTCACATACTTGTTTCCGTTCAATATTTTGTATTTCAGCCCATATGTCGCCCTGATTGAAGATGGAATGCTCAGCAATTTGAGAACATTATCGTTCAGTTCAGTGAGATATTTTCTGACTGCATCAGCCTCATTTGGGGTTATTCCAATTTGCTGCTTGAGAATATCTATATAGTCATCCGTGCCCGATGATATTCTCTCATCTCTGTTTTTCCCTCCCTCCCAGGATCTTTCACTCTTCTGTGAAAAAATTTTCTCCAAGTTACTCTCACTTACCGGATGCTCATTTGTTGTGTCTTTCAGAATCACAAGAATGTCTCTAATAAACCTATCGGCAGAAGGTATTTTGCTGAGAAGATCCTGGCTCTCATTGTATTTCTTTATATAATAATCATACTTTTGCCAGGATTCCCTTTTTTCTTTCATCCATTCCTCTAGGTAGACTGATATATCACTCATCTTTCAATAATCCGGCTTTTGATAAAAAGCTTCTTGTATTGAGTCAGATTAAGAAAGTTTAGAAGTTATGATGATCGTCCTATGAAAATGATACATGCAATAGTGTTTTAATGTGCTTATTCAAAGCAAAACGGATACATTACCTTATTGAATTTTTCCTCCAATGCTTATGTTTTACCATCTAGTAGAAAAATTTAACTTAGTTCATTTATTACCCATCTCAATGCCAGATAAGCTAGTTGCAGTAGCGAAGACATCAACACGAGGTTCATCATTGAGAATCACTCTACCAAAAGAGATAGCAGAGAAGTTAAACG
>JAKBRR010000197.1 GCA_021845325.1 Thermoplasmata archaeon | reverse complement strand
ACATAATGTTTGAAAATGTCAGGGAATTGAGTAGATACATTTCAGGAAAGATAAAAACATTGGATTTCAATATACCTGATATTGAAATATCACGAAATGATACTATCAATATCAAGAACAAGATCATATCGATTGATCCAGAGAAACGGAAAGCCTTGAAAATAAACAAATCCACATTGTGGTATCAGCAAAAGAAGATTAAAGAAGGTAAGACTATTAAACTTTATAATAATACGAAGGTGAAGATTAATTGAGCGTTGAAAAAAAAATAAATATAAAAATAGTTGGAAAATTACCAATAACATTGGAAGGTGCTCAATTAGCTCTTAATAATGCTGAACGACTATTAATTGATTCAAAGAATGTCAGTATTCCAACAAAAGTTGCTCTTTTGGAAATAGGTCTCGAGGAGATTGCTAAAGCTTGGGGCATCATCCTTAATTTTGAAAAAGTTCTATTCGACCAGAATACTAATGCTCTTGAAACATTTTTGAAAACTGCACATATTAACCGCAAAGAATATAATAAAAAAATGGAAGAAATTTCTAAGTCCATAACAGAATTTTTTGACGAGAATGACCCCGAGTCATTGCTGATGCCTTTTAACACTGAAACGTTTTCTGATCACAATTCAAAAATTAAGTTTCTTTCCACATTCATAAAGTATATTCGTGAAATAGTGTTACCACTACTAAGAACTAGTTCCGACCGAATCAAGCAAACAAGGGAAATTCTTGGTGGATATATTTCAAAAAACAAACTATCCAATATGAAGGAAATTGATAATATTATTGATGATATACTAGATGTAGATTACAATCAGCTCACTTATATTGTAAATCTCAAAGAATACGGTCTTTACCTTGATGTCGAAAACGATGTTTATTTAAGTCCAAGTGCAAGAAGATTTGAAACAGAGACTCTAGAAAATCTCTTGGCTTTGCTTATAGGAATGGCAAAAAATGAGGTAAGTTTACTGTTTATAGTTTTAGGGAACACAAAAAATACCAAAAGGAGAAAGTAAGAACATGACTGAACCTAAGAAACTAGAAGATAAGAATAACATCGATTTTGAAAGAATCCTTGCACTCATATCCAAATATGAACAGATAAAGAAATCCGGTGAAATCAAGAAGTATAATGAGGAATCCACAAAGAAGGATTTCATTTTGCCTCTGTTTGAAGCACTGGATTGGAATGTTTACAATAAAACAAATAAAGACAGTTCAGTAAGTGCAGAGGAAACTATTTCAAAGAAGAGGGTAGATTATGGTTTCCGTAAAAATGGAATCCCTAAATTTTTCCTAGAAGCCAAATCGTTAAAAGAAGACAACATCCAAACAAGCTATAAATATGTGACACAAGCTATAGACTACGCTTGGATGAAATCCTGTTCATGGGCAATATTGTGTAATTTTGAGACCATTGCCGTTTATAACGCTGACTGGAAAGAATCAAATTATGGAAATAGCTTGTTCTTTGTTTTACACCCAAGCGATTTTTTAACTGACAAGAGATTTACATATCTTTCGAAGAAAGCCTTCGAAAATAACGAACTTGACAAGATAGCATCTAGATATGGAAAAAAGCAGTTAAAAAATCCAATAAACAAACAACTCTTACAGGATATGATTCACTTTCGTGAGGTTCTTTCAAAGGATATTGTCCGAAATAATCAGGACAAGAATCTTACCCAAGATGACATAGACGAATCCGTGCAGAGAATCCTTGACCGTTTGATTTTCATAAGGAACGCCGAGGATAGGGGTCTAGAAGAGAATCAGCTACAATCCAATGTAAGGCAATGGTATGCTAAAGGCAAAGGTCATCTTGTAAAGGAAATCTCTAAAATATACAGAGATTATGATGATAAATATAACAGCAAGCTCTTTGCTCACCATTTATGCGATGATCTTTACATTGACAATGAGGCACTTCAAGAGGTCATAGAGGGTCTTAACCAGTCTAAGGACAACTCTTACAGATACGATTTCTCTATCATTGAATCGGATGTTCTGGGAAACATATATGAGCAATATTTGGGAAACATACTCAAGTCAACACCAAAGAGGGCAAAACTTGAGGAATCTAAGACTCATAGGAAAGAACAAGGCATCTACTATACACCTTCTTACATAGTTGATTACATCGTAAAGAATACAGTTGGCGAATATATCAAAACTCATAAACCTGAGGAAATCCGTAACGTGAGAATACTTGATCCGGCTTGTGGTTCTGGTAGTTTCTTGATTAGGGCATACAAGGAATTAGAAAATTACTGGAAACAAAATTCTGATTTTGCTCAGCTTACTTTGGATAGCGAAGAATTCTATTCAAAGAAGGTTGAAATTCTCAAAAACAACATATTTGGTGTTGATCTTGACCCTAAAGCCGTGGAAATAGCTCAATTAAACTTGTTATTGCAGATATCTGAAAGGAAACAGAGATTGCCTATACTTCAAAATAACATAAAAGTTGGAAATAGTTTGATTGATGATCCTTCTATTTCTGATAGAGCTTTCAAGTGGGAAGAGGAATTTCCTGAGATTATGAAAGGAGGGGGATTTGATGTTGTTATTGGGAATCCGCCTTATTACAATATCGGTTCTAATGATATCTTAAAAAACGCAAGAGAGTTCAACGAGGTGGCTAATGGTGTTGTAAATTCAGCCGCCTTATTTCTGAAAAAAGGAAAATCATTACTGAAGTATTCTGGGGTTTTAGGATTCATAGTTCCGAAGTCATTTCTTGTGGTTGATTCTTGGAAAGTAATTAGAGATATTATGCTAGAGACCAAATTCGTAGCGATAAAAGATGTTAGTATGGCTTTTGAGGATGTAGGTCTAGAGCAAGTAGTTATTATCAACCAAAACGTCAAAGAAGATAATCCGAAAGTGTTAATAGATTCTGTAGATGGTTCCTATTTTCTGATTCCTCAATCTTTCTTTAAAGACAGGCATCTAATCCTTACATCTCTAAATCCAAGCCTTTTTAATATCGTTAGCAAAATCGAACAGGGAGCGATAAAGCTGGGAGAAATCGCAGAAATGCCACGGGGTATTACGGTTAGGTCAGATGAGTATAACACGGTAATGACTAAAAATACAGTTCAGGTATTGGGTGGCACCAATATTGAAAGATTTTTGATAAAGAACGGAAATAAACGCAAACCCAATAGATACGTAGCAAAAGATAACGAAAGGTTATTGTCTAAAGCACGTACTTTTGTTCCAAATAGGATTATTTATCAGAATATAGCATCTAGCGTTCCAAAAATAGTTGCAACTATTGACAAAGTTGGGTATCCAACTGATGATACACTAAACAATTTACTTATCAAAGATGAGCGGTTTAGTAGTGCGTACATACTAGGAATCCTAAACTCGAATTTAATGACGTTTTATTTACGATATGCAATAATAAATAATTCTGTCTTAACGGTACATCTTGATAAACCTTATTTGGGTCTTATTCCTATCAAAATAACTTCTAAGGAGAATCAAGAAGAGATTGAAGATTTAATAGAGAAAATAATCCAAATTTATAACGATATATCAAAAAGTGACAGCAAACCCAACGATGCAAATTTAAAATTAAAAAATGAAGTTATCAAGTTAGAGGAAAAATTGAATCATTTCATATATGATTTATATGGTCTTGATAAAAAAGAGGTAAATATAATTGAATCCCTCATCTCTAGATAGGCACGATTTCATACCTTGAGTATGAGAATTTCAAGGAATTCTACAACTGGATTCTATCACTGAAGCCCAGGGATGTAAGGGATAAGGGAATATCACAACAAGCCCTCTACAAGATCAAAACGAAGATAAGGAGTGGAAAGCATCTGAATCCAAGGGTTAAGATCGTTAAAGTTCTCTTAACATTGTTTAAGAAACAGCAAATATTAGGTAAAAGTAAACCTTGTAAATCACTATTGTTAAACCAGTTAAAAACCTCTGTAAACTTTTAACATTCACATATTTTAAAAGCAGACCCAAATAAGTCATTCTCACCTTCGTTCCAAATCTAAATTAATAATATTCTACCACTAATATAATTATTTTCAAAAATCACAACTTTTTTTGATGTTATCTATATCCCCCTATATTAAATGGGTCTGCCCGGATTTAAATCCTATACGGTTTAGAAAGTTTAAATACTGTATACGTATTATTGCATGATCAGTATGGGGAAAGATAAGTATGGATATCTTCTGAAGGATAAGGATATTGCCCGTTGGAAACATAGCGTTGAAAGTGGATCGATAATAACATCGGATGTCTATCTTAGAAGATTGGGTGCATTCTGTAAAGAAATGGGAAAAAGTCCGCAAGATCTTATCAAAATAAAGGATAAGGAA
>JAKBRR010000196.1 GCA_021845325.1 Thermoplasmata archaeon | reverse complement strand
TCCAGACATTTGAGGTTGGAAATATAGTTCCTAAAAGAGTATATTGGAGCCTGAACCACAATATGCAAATCCTGCTAAGAGTTCACGCTTATCTTTAAAGGCAAATGCGCAATGGACTGTGTATATTTTTAAATAATGTAACTTCGCATAATTCATCCCTCGGTGTTTACCATATTTATCTATTTGCAAATAATAGGAATGACTACTTCGGAATTTAGAGAGAGATTAAAATTAAAAATTCATTAGAGGTGGTGATCGAATGGTTGATCAGATTAGTCCAAAACTTGTTTTTATAGGATTTCTTTCGAATTGTGATGATTCGATCCTTCAAGTTAAGTTTGAATATGAGTTTATTGCAGAAAAGATTGATAAATCAACAGGTATAGAATTATTAAAACTGCTCAGAAATAGCAATAATGAAAACGAAGTAATTATAGGATATACAAACACTGGTATTTTTAGTACACCATTTGATTCATTTTATACAATTAAGAAGGTCATAGAACCGGGAATAAAGGTTGATAGTAATACAAGTTTTATTGAAATTCGTACATTTCAGAAAGATCATTTTAAATTGAGAGAAGAATGGGGTAGGAATGTTCAAGAAAAGCTGAAATTGATGAGGCTTTTTAAGGAAGGTAACAATTTTTCACCGATACAATTCATATACATTGATTTGAAGAAACCCATAAGGGTTAGGTCAGGATTCTGTTTTAATAGTGTTGATGAAGAAAAATATACTTTGGATGCCAGTGAGATAAATGAACTACACGAATTTATAAATGGAAATAAAATTCCATTCAATTCTTATAGCATATGATTTCACAGTTCCCATCAAGGCACTTACTTCAGTGTTGAATCGACTGAGATCAACTCATTTGACCGTTTTTAGGAGTTCAGTAATACTCGCGTTTTAGATACTCTTTTCCGCCTTGTCACCATGACAAAAATATAATGCCCAGTTGCATACTTACTGTGGAAACAAGGTAGCTCTTCAAAATGATTGGAGAAGGAGATATCTCTTTCCATATGTAAGAATAGTTAGTGATGAAGGATTTCATCCTTCCCATTTGTCAGTAAGCTACCCACGCTGTGGGTACATGCAGCAACGGTCCGTATCAGGTAAAGGATTAATTCCTAAGTCGGTAATTTTTCTCAGATACTTGTAGAATATAGCAATGTAATTCATAATAGGAAAAATTCTATGAGGTTGCTAACTTTTAAGTACTGCTCACATTTGAAGCTGCTTTATAACAAATAGTTCTATATTCACACTTTTCACAAAATTCACTCGGTTTTGGTTGATACGAGTGGGCCTTAATTTTATCAATTATTCCTTCTGCACGTTCCATCGCTTCTTTCAAATTATTTTCTGAGACCGTAACATCTTCGACTTTGTTATTCTTCAAGTTTGCCACAGACCCTTTAATAATATCCCAACCTAGATCCCTTAATCCTTTCGCATAAAGCAGAACCTGTAACACAGAGTGTTCACTTTTCATAACACTCTCAGATGATTTATAATCTCTGACTTCTAGTCCGATATTGGAACGCAATATAACATCCACTTTTCCTATTATTGTTGCATTTTTGGCCGGGAATTCTATTCTCATCTCTGTTTCTTTGACATTTGCAAGATATTCCCCGTTTTTAATCATATAATCTAACAGTTCATGCTTTACATTTTTGAGCAATTCATCTCTGAATTCTGGGGATGCATAAGGCAGGTAAAAATTTTTGATAGCATCGTCCAGTGCAACATCGTATTTTTCACCATTATTCTTTATTTTTTGAGATGTTAGCTGCAGGATATGGTGAAGGGCGTCTCCGTATCCCATGAATGTATTTACTCCTTGAATGTATCTCCATTTTTTGGAGAGCCTATAGTGGAAAGGACACATTTCGTAATCTATTAACTCTTTAACTGGAAACGATTCAATAACGTTAGGTAAAGCCATGACTTTTGTTGTAAAATCAAACAGTTTTAGGTTACGCAATTCTTTTACTGATAGGCAGAAATCGTTTATTACATCAAAATATTCACTGGGTTTTGTAGATTGCTTGGTATTTTTATCAAAATAAGATAGTATGACTGCATTCATAGCTCTGGTAATTGCCACATAGAATAACCTCAATTCACTATCTTCCTTTTCGAAATATCCGTCATTAGAAATGACGCCGGGATTAATCATCCAGATTTTTTCTGGGTTTGTTTTCCGTCTAGAAGGAAACCTGCTGTTTATCATAGATGGTAAGAAAACAATGGGCCATTGAAGACCTTTTGACTGGTGAATCGTCATTATACTTACCGCATTTAAACCTTCCTCCTCCTCATATGGCTGTTCATCGTATGACATTAATGCATATCCATTCAAGAAATTACAAAGGTCTCTTAACTCGGTTTCAAATCTTCTTCTTTTCCCACCTAACCTGAATGATGTTTCAAAGTCCCCTAATATTTTGCTAAATGCGCCAACATTTGCCATTACAACTGCATCAAGAATATCATCCTGATTCAGTTTCTTGTAACCTAAAATGTTCAGCAATTCGTGTAATACATCTTTATATCCATAATTGTCTGAAGGTACAGAATTCAGCACCTTCTTTTTCCATTGCACTAGACCGGTTTCGACCTCGTCGTCAATTAAATCGTATCTAATGGCCCCCTTCCACTTTGATAAAGCTTGTAATCTTAAATTTTCTCCACTTATTGTTTGACTACCATACGCATCTAATTGCCAATAGCCATTATCCAATAAGCCCGTAATGAACATACCCAGTGCCTGTGCTTCGTCCCTCTTGAAAAGTCCTACCTTACCACCAACAATATATGGAATATTGATGCTCTTAAAGGCATTAATTAAGGGATCTGCGGATGTTTTAATGCTTCTCAATAAAATACCGAAATTTGAGTATGGCACGTGTTTGTCTTTTGCTAAGTATGCTATTTCATTTGCTATTTCATTTGCTTCTTGTTCAGCATTAAGAAAATTTACTTTACTAATCAGACCTCTGTTCTCCCTTTTCCACGTCATGTCACTAAATTTAGCATCTGAAAAATTTTTGGAAACGCGGTTGGACATCTGAACGATTTCCCTTGGGCTTCGTCTATTCTCACTTATTTCATAGGTTTGTACCCTTTCAAATTCTTTAATGAAATCTTCAAAGAATTTAGGATTCCCTCCTCTCCACTGGTATATGCTTTGACGAGGGTCTCCCACTATTGTGACTTCTGCCTTTTGAGACATAAGTCTAATAAGTACATATTGAGCCTTGTTAACATCCTGGAATTCATCAACAACTAAACAGTTGAGATTACTTAATGGAGTCTGATCTTCCTGTAATTTCAAAATACTTGTGGTGATTAAGGTGTCGAATGTTAATTTATGGTGTTCCTTCAATAAAGATTCATATCTTTTCAGCATTATCTTGAAGTGTTCATCTTCACCTTGTAACGAATTTAAATCAATTAACTCAGAATAATACGCATTTAATGTCGCTATAAAAATCTTGCATCGCATAAGGTATGAACCATATTTGGCATATTCTGTCTTGTTCAATCCGATATTATAACCTTCTCTTATTATAAATGCCATTTGCTGATTTTCATCTAGTACTGTATAATTAGAAAACTCATATTTATCCTGTAAAAGTCTAGTACAATAGCCATGGATTGTTCCTACGTACATCTCGCCAAATTTTCTTAGCAAGTCTAATTCACCAAGTTCCAATAAGCGTTGGTGAATCCTGCTTTTCATGCTTTCTGCTGCCTTTTCGGTGAAAGTGAATGCAACAATCGATGATGGTGCTATTTTTTTGTAAATGAGATAGTATAAAATCTTTCTAGCCAAAGTCTCAGTCTTACCTGCACCCGCACCTGCGATTATTCTTGTATATCTTGAATTAGAATTTATGGCAATTTGTTGGTCATCTGATAGTTGGAATGGTTCATTCAATATTTTATTAAGAATTCTATCCATTAAGATTATAAGTTTATCACAATATATAAAACATTCTTGTAAAGAATACATCCTCATCTTTAAAGAATATTTGACTGAAACATAGTGTTTCAGTTCTACACCTCTGTCATATTCCTCATCTGCCATGGAGAACTTTCCCACCCTGTCAAGGCTCTATTTTTAAACGGTCAGAATGTTAAGCAGTTCAATATAGAGGGTTTGAGTAAAATTTAACAATTTAAGACGATATAGGATTCTTCATTAAAGTATCTAAAGCATTAACGACGCAATTACTCACCTGATATCTCTGTTAAGATAGTTTGTGTATTTGCGGCCTTAAGTGAACTCTTTCAATAACTACAATTTCTAATTTTAACTGCAACAATTTAATTATCCTATAATTCAGGTACGCCGCAAAGCTGATGATCCATCGAAAAACTT
>JAKBRR010000195.1 GCA_021845325.1 Thermoplasmata archaeon | reverse complement strand
TTCCCCGTTAACAACCGGAAGCTGTGAATATCCCTTTTCCCGCATTGTGTTAAGAGCTGAAATTATTGGATCATTTAAATGGCATGTTATTACCGATTTAGACATAATCTTGCTTGCAATGAGATCAAACGATTCCGCTTTTTTGCTGAATACAGAGAGATAGTCATATATTTTCCTGATCTTGTCATAAGTCGGGTTGATAGAGCCTTTCTCCATTCTAGCTATGTATGACTGGCTGACACCACAAGTTCTGGCAAGCTCTTTCTGGCTTATGCCAAGGTTCTTTCTCATTTTCCCTATTTCTTCAATGGTTGGAAGCATTGATTGTCAATCTGTGATACCTATAAATATTATTGCAAATAATATGTTTTGTTATGACTATTCTGAACAGTAATAGATGCGATTCAATCAATATTTATAGCAAAGTGATATTGCAATCTATTGCAAACTACTTTGGAAACTGTAAACGAATGGCTGCATAAAAATCAGAAGATCGCAATGCCGGTTTTGGCTATATTATCGGCTATTTTGCTTGAATTTCTTGGGATATATTTCAAAAACCTCTTCATTCCATATATAATCCCCTTCGCCGTTTTTCTTTCAATGCATTATACCGGATATTACGGTGTAAAAAAGAGACTTTTATATGGTCTTGCCCTGTTTTTTGTAATATGGATTCTTGCCGTTAGTATTTCATTTCCATATTCTTATACCAATCCCGGACCGCAAACGCTCAGCACAAGCAATGGTGGCACCATAACAACAACTATTACTCCATTCAATGGCGTTCATAATGAGTTTAACCTATCATCGGTAATAACGTCTGTTCCCGACAATCAGTCATATATGCCTTCAATAGCTGTGATAAGCGATACAATTTCAGGTGCATCCCTTTATAAATATTATAATCTCAGTGATATAAACGTTCCCGCTTCTGGCGTAGTATACCTTAATTTTACTCTGTCATCATTACCTACGGGAATCTATTACATTCAGACAAATCTCATAGGTGCAAAATCAAATTATAACGTAACATCAAATGTAGTCAAGGGACCCTTGGACATAACGGGAGAACTGTTCTATTTCTATCTGTTGGTAGACTATCTCCCTCTTTACGTATTGTTTTTTGAAATAATACTGGCTGGGGGAATTATGTTTGCCAGAAGTTTGAGCCATAGCAATGCCTACAGAAAGAGAAGTCTTAATCAGTAAATTCAATTACATCTTTCACTATTTCCATGCATGGCAGAATATAACAGGAGGGTTCAGTTAACTGGTGGAGCAACCTTCATTATATCATTACCACATGAATGGACAAACAGAAACAACATTAAAAAAGGAAATGCCATACAGATCGAGGATCTTGGAAACAGGCTTGTCCTTAGAAAGGATTCTTCCTCAAGGGATGAAATAACAAGAACCCTTGAGATTGGGTCTAACACGCCTAAGGAAGCGATCCATAGAGCATTGACCTCATATTATATTGCAGGCTTTGACAACCTTATTGTGAGAAGCTCGTCCTATATGGATGAAAAGGCTAGATCTGAAATAAAGAGCTTCTCAAAGCTTGTAATGGGGGTTGAGATTTTTGAGGAGACTGCAAAGAGCATGATGCTTCAAAATGTTCTTGATTCCAGCTCTTTTCCAATGACCAAGGCTTTCAGGAGAATGGCTCTCAACGTGGAAACAATGATAACCGATACGCTGAGAGTTCTGGAAGAAAATGATATTGAATTGAGAAAAAGCGTTATTTCAAGAGATGATGAAGTCGATCGCTATCATTTTTACATGATGAAGGAAGTGATGAAAAAATCTGCTGAGGATCACTCTGTAATATTCCTTCTCCTCTTATCCAGAATTATGGAAAGAATTGCAGATCATACGGTTAATATTTGCCTCTTTCTTGAGGCCAATGATGAAGAAAGGCACGATAACATTGACAGCGATATCATTCAATATCTGAAGTCAAGCAATGATCTGTTTATGAAATGTGTTGAACAATATAACAGAAAAGAACTTGCAACTTTGAATTCTCTCATTGAGACAAGAAAGGTCATAATCGAAGGCAGAAATGAAATAAGGGCAAGAGTTTCAGGAAATTCAAACCTGTTATCCTCATCTATTGCTGAGGAAATCTCCAGAATAGGATTGTATTCCATAGACATAGCAGAAATACTTATGGATATGGTGTTGTCTGGAGTCGATGAAGCAAAGATCTGATCTATTCGTTGACGTTTACCGGTTCAATTTCCGGGTTTGATTCATCTCCCGAAAGAAAAGCAGCGCCTATCTTCATATCATGAGAGAAAAAGCAGAGTCTCTTCTCCCTTATTGCCTGCTTTATGAGCTTTTTCTTTTGAATTATGGTTTCCATTGGATATGTATCTATTGCTGTTAGATATCCTGCCTTAAGGTAGAACGTATTGGGAACCAGATCACCGAAATATGTCAGTTTACTGTCACCATCTTCATAGAGGAATGCACAATGGCCGCTTGTATGCCCGGAGGTTTCCATAATCTTCATGCCTCCGGATAATTTTGTCGTTCCTTCCACTGTTCTGCTCTTTCTCCTGCTAAAATCCTTCTGCCATTGAATATAGCTTCCCTTTGTGAATTCGTTTGGTTTTTTGAAATTGTTCAGTTCCTTTCTGTTCACAACAGGAATTGCCTTATTAAGAAAATATGAACGATCCTGATCCATTTCGAATGTGTGACCCATATGATCAAAATGCATGTGGCTGTGAAGGATGTGCGTTATTTTCCTGTCTATCCCGGTTTCAGAGAGGGTTTCTGCAAGATCAGACTTTTTTTCCACCTGAAACCATTTACTCTTAATAGGATCAGGATTTTTTCCCAACCCAGTGTCAATAATAAAGCCATATTCCATGCCAACAATAACAGGAATGTTTGTCTGAAGCGAAACCCTTCCTTCTGAATTGACGGTTGTACGCTTTGACCATACGTTCTTTGGGATTATACCAAAAGCCGCTCCCGTATCCAGTGTGAATGTGCCATCATTGAAAATATAAATTTCGGAATTTCCAAATTTCACAAAAATAGATGGTAATATGGATTAAAATTTTGTTGCCTAGAAGGTCTTTATTTTTTCTTCCAGGAACATGTTTGTCAGGTCTGAAATTTTTGCAAGCTTGTCATCGGCTATTCTTGTGATATTCTTCTTATGCTTTGATTCATCAACGTTTGGAGCATAAATCACCTGAATGCTTGCCACGTGGGGGTAGTCTATTGGTCTTCCAATCTGGGAAACAATCCTTACAAAGACTTCCTGAACATCTCCACCGCATTCCTTCACGATCTCGTTTCCAATAATATTTGAGAGACAGTTATACAGTTTTCCAACGTGGGTAACTGGATTCTTTCCAGCAGCGGCTTCCATACTCATTGGCTTGTATGGGGTTATAACTCCGTTAACTCTGTTTCCTCTTCCAACAGAACCATCGTCTCCGTTTTCCATTGATAATCCTGTTACTGTCAGGTAGTGACCGGTTTTGTTTCCATCCTCCTTATCGGCGGTGTTCACAAAGACCTTAACCTGCTTGTCAGTTCTCTTCACTGCGTTATCAGTTACAAGATTAATCAATTCTTCCTTGATTGAAAAATATTCATCGCTGTCCTTTACAAATTTATCCACGTAAGCAGCAGCAATAGTCAGGTTGATTACATCTTTCTGCCTGTAACCCATTACCTTTACATCGTATCCGATTGCAGGGAGCTTCTCCTTCAGTTTTCCGTTGATGTAATTCTCTGTCTCTTTCACAAGTGTTTCAGTGTCTGTGAAAGGTGCAAAACCTACTCCAAAGGATGTATCATTTGCCCTGTGCTTGGATGTGTCATAAACCTCCCTTAAATCCACTGATCCATGACCGATTCTGGAGTCAATCATGACATCCCCGTCAAGATCAAGGTGCTTGAAATTGTTCCTGAGATATTCCTTTGCCGCCTTTATTGAGATCGACTTGAATGGTATCCTCACACCATCTATGGATGTGGTTGCCCTTCCGCTTAAAAGAATGTATGTTGGTTCAAGAACTGAACCTCCTTTAAATGCAGGTGCAGACTGTCCTCCTACGATTTCAACCTGATCTGTATTATGGTGCAATATCCTTCCATAATTCTTAATATAATATTTGCTCAATTCGCGACTGACAGCTTCTGCAATTCCATCGGATACGCTATCCGGATGGCCGATACCCTTTCTTTCCACGAGTTCTACTTCTCTGTTAAATGTTGCCGTCTGCTTTAATGCTTCCACAGAAATGTTTCTTTCCATTGTTATCTCCACGGCTAATTTTCGTTCTTTATAAAATGTTTTGTTGCACAGCGATTTAAATTACCCTGAAATAAAACTTATTACTGCCAGTAATTTTCATAAGGTTTTAACCTATGAATTAATGCTAACCAAATGAACATTCTCGTAAGCGTCTATGACAAGAAAGGTCTG
>JAKBRR010000194.1 GCA_021845325.1 Thermoplasmata archaeon | reverse complement strand
CTAAAAAAGTTACCATTTGGAGCGTCGAAACATTTCCACCATTTTGAGTTATATTCGAATATGCAGTAAGGTTCTCCCTATAGAAACCGTATGAATAGTAACTCACATTGGCGACCATTGTGTAAGTGAGGTTGTGAGATGAATACGTTATCTGAGGAATCGGTTGAGGAGATAATGTCTCATAAATCGAAATTGGAGCGGCGACAATGATAACTGCAATGACGGCGAACATTATCATTCTATTACGCTTCTCCATCATGAAAATGTATACTCCTTGAAAGTATATAAAAATTACTTGCTTTAAATACTATGCCCTGTTAAATGCGCAATTCATCGCTAAGGACAATGAATAAGATAACACAACCTAATGCCTCTTGCTCTAAGATATTTTCCTAGCGATTTCGTAAATAATTTTATTCATAAAAATAATTATAGGGAGTCCCTTGCAAACTCCTTTATTTTAAGGCTGCCATCGGGATTGTAGATCATGGAAATGTCGCCTATAACCCTGAACTGCCCACGCCCCTGTTCCTTGCGACTGTCTATTACATTACTGGTGAGTTTTTCTTTATATTCTTTATACGGTGTCCTCCTCATATCTCGGAACGTTCTCATCAGGACACTATCGGCTTCATAGAGACCTCCTCCATATCAGTAATGTCTGCCATCACACTGGAAAGAGAATAACCTTCGTGTGTTGTCGTATGTTCATTATTTGAGTCCTTTTTTCGTACTTCCTTGATGATTTCATCAAGTTTCATGTATGCCTCATAGTTCAATTTGATGATTTCATGAATGCTGCTGTGGATAGATTGTACCAATGGCCCAACACTGCCGCCATGCTTTTTCATCAGCAGTTTGGTATTCAATACGGAATTTTTCGAAATAGTATCTGTGTTTTTCAGATATTCGTCGGCCTCTTTTAATCCTGGATACTTCTTAAAATCATTTTCGTCAAAGTTTTGGCTCATGCTTATCAAGTCTTCAACATCATCAAGTTTTTTGTAAACATATTCTTTTGATGTTTCAAACTCTCTTTCCGGTTCACTCATTTTTTCTACAGGGAAAGTCACAACGTAGCCTATTGTTTCTACCCGTTTTGCACCTTTCTTATCGGTAATAGGTATAATCTTTCTATTTGCACCTTTTCCCTTCGAATAAAACTTCTTTGCCAATTACCTCAACCCCTCACTACAATGAACCATTAGGGTCATATATAGGTTTGGAAGGTACAGGCTTTGCACCTAAATTCTCTCAAGAATAGTCTTTTAAGTTTAAGGCTGAACTTCCACCCAAAGTTAAATATATAAAACCTCTTGCCAAAAGAGAACATGTACCCTGAAAGTGTCAAAAATGCTATCAAAAAAATGCCAATTAATCGAAAAATTGACTTAGTTAATGCGCTACTGGATGCAGAGATGAAAAAGAAAATCCGCGAGAAAGAAGATGAACTAAAGAACACCTTTGATAGACTTGAAAAAGAACTCAATGAAAGATTCAACAAACAACTTGACGATATACTAGAATCCCTGATAGACAATCTTTCTGAATGATACGGAGCCTCAAGTAGACCGGCTTTGTGATCGGCGAAAAGGATTTAAGCTCTTAGGGTGTATCTCATCTATGGAGATTTTCCTAAGTCACTCAAGAAAGGACCTGAATTTGGTCAATATCGTGAAAAAAGCCCTTGGGTTACTGGACTACCATACTATCGTCTATGAAGATTTACCAGTAAACCTGAAATCTGGAAAAGACTTAGACAATATTAGAGTTCTCATAAGTCAAAGTCAGCTGGTTTTTTTGTTCTTGACAAATAACGTATTTTCCTTGAAATAAACGTTGACCTGGGTTCAATACGAAGATCACGTTGCATCAATGTATGATAAGCCAGTGATAGTGTTTCAAGAACAACTCCCCGTTTCAACAACCAGTTTTCCGATTTTATATTTTACCGATGTAATTTCTTAGGCAGGAGTGCCAGCAGATCCAATAAAAATGCAGGAAATAGCCAAATCATTTGGTTCTACAGGAGCAGTGGTCAGGGCAGTAGCTGGAGGAGCAATCGGAGCAATTTTTGGACCGATAGGTGCACTACTTGGCGCACTAGTTGGCTTAGCTACAACACCTCAAAATCCATTGCGAAATATACCAACAGTTACGTGTCCAAATTGCAAGTGTACATTCAGATATTGGGGGAATGATAATACCTTGTTTTACTGTCCAAATTGCCTAAAAGAATGGTTATATGAAGGCAGGAGTCAGAATGGTTGTTAGGGAATCTATTGAAATAAGGGCGTCACCGGAGGAAGTTTACGGATTCCTGACTAGCCTGAATCTTAGTGGTTTGAAGGGCCATAGGCTGGTGAGACAAAACGACCAAACTATTCAGTAACGTTTGCAATATTATAAGGAGGAAAATAGCAACCCTCACCTCTTCCAGTGATACAATACGAATCATATATTGTGAGATTGCCGTTATATCCTGCCCATAAATAATGAGTCGGAACATAGTTTTGCGCCGAGGAAGTCTAAGGCAAAATAATAATCAAGGCAGTCGCCAAAAGAATAAGAACTGCTGCAAAGACTGCAGGCTTCTTCATGGACCACTTCCCCTAATTATCTCTATGTTGATCTGAGTCTGAACAGTTTTTCCAAGACCATTAAGACTAACAATTAAGCTCAGATAGTATTTGGTTACGTTATATGCATTGTGTTTTGGATATAGCCATATATTGATCAAGTTTGCCAGCTCGAATTTATAACTAATATTCTTCTGTGACACAAATAATGTGTGTTGACCGGCTGAATCGTTCAGTAGAGAGATGTTGGAGCACGCACTTCCATCATACATATCTGTACTATTTTCGAACTTATCATTCCAATCTGTAAAAAACCAACAGCTGATTTTGGTGGTATTGTACGCTTGCTCATCTCCTTGACTGAACATGAATTTCATTACGGATGGAAACTGTGCCTCTTCCGTCTGCATGATAGTGATGCTGGTAGGTCTGATGTTTCCATTAATATTGCCAGAAATAGTGAAGTTATCGATATATACGGCAAAAAAGCCTTCGCCTGGTTGAAAACATCCCGAAACATTGCTGAGAGCAACACTTATTGAGGAGTTCAATGAACTGCTCGTAAAGGTGGAGCTGGAAGATATGTTATTAAAACTGAAAAGGCTAGATGGGGGACTGGCTGAGGCATTTAGATACCAAACACCGTCAGATATTTGATTGTGAACACTTGTAATAGTTGGGTTTGGCGGATCAGATAACTCATAAAATGATACTGGAACCGCCACAATGATCACCGCAATCACAGCGAACATGATCAGCTTTTTGCTCTTCTGAATCATATATGAAATGTTACTTCAGAGATGTATATAATGCTAGCGATATTAGTTATACAATTGTAATAAATATTCGATTTGAAACAGAATTCTTTATGGTTTTTCCTTTTCTGCTTATCTTCTTCTCTTCTCATTTAATCATCTAATCATTCTTCAATATCTTCAAGACTGGTGTTATGGAACATTCCATTAATCTCGAGATGGCCCTTGCACTCATTCCCTTCTCCTTAAATTCCATCACTTTCTTTGGATCGATGTATTTCCCACCATTAAACTTAGAAGTCTTTAGCGATGGCCTGCCAAACTTAACACCTTTTGCCTTAGCTTTTTCTCTTCCTGCTGATGTTCTGGAATTTATCATGGTTCTTTCAAATTCAGCAAACGCACCAAGGATTTGGAGAAGAAGCCGTCCATTTGGTGATGTGGTATCGATGCCACTATCCTGAACGGATATGAATCCTACGCCTTTTTGTTCCAACTGCTGAATCGAGTTAAGAAGATCTATGAGGGATCTGGCATAACGGTCTATCTTGGTCACCACAATTGCATGGGGCTTCAAGGCATCAATATCCTTTTCCATTCGCCTGAAATCCTCTCTTTCCATGTTTGCACCTGACTTTGCCTTATCTTCATAGATCCTGTACTCCAACCTCTATCTTTGAAAAATCTTTCAAGTATCTCTTTTTGTCTTTCGTTTGATCCTTGCCTGACTTCTTCACTTGTTGATGCCCGAACATACCCAAAAGCGAGTGTCATTTTTAGGATCGACTTGGTCTTATTTTGGGGTTTTGTCAAAATATGATACTATTGTATCAAATCAACACTGTGAGCGGGAAATCCCACATCATTTATGGGTGGGATGAAAGCGAACCAGAAAATATTATATATTAATACCGTAGAACCCCATGGATCTAACCGAACATCCATACTGTACTGTAATTAGTGAAAGTTATAATATTATATAACAATCACTTACTTTAATGGCGCCAATAGAACAGTTTCTAAGCGGTCAGAGACTAAAAATTGCCAGACTTCAGGATTATATAATTGATCTTATATATGACAGGATCCAGCCCGGTGCTCTTCTATACGGAGGAACGGCAATTTGGAGATGCTTTGGAGGA
>JAKBRR010000193.1 GCA_021845325.1 Thermoplasmata archaeon | reverse complement strand
GTTAAAGAATTGTACATAATTATGATTTTTTACAGCATTCGTAGAGTTAAATGGAGCCTGAGACATGTATGATGGTGAAGCACAGCAATCTATTAAAATTGCGTTAGGATTAGAACTGGCAATCACCTCAGGTGAAATGGTTGCGAATCCGGACACGTTGAAGATATTTACAAGATGAGCATATTGCATTTCATCATTGACAAATGTATTTATGCCTGAGGTGTAAATTTCACCATTATATTCACATTCCAGATAGAATGCGGACTCATTGGGAAGGGACTTTGAAATATTTGACATGTCTGAGAGAGATTGATTAATCCAGTTTGTTATCAGCGTGGCATTGGTGAAGGTACCGGTCAATTCACCAAGCATGAGAGTTTCATTCTCTATCTGGGCTACACTGTTTGGATTATCCAGAATAAATGGAATGTGAAGGGTATTATTTATCTGCTGACCATATGAAGGGACAGTTGCACCATAGCCCAAAACAGCCTGCGGATTCAGGGATACAAGCTTTTCATTGTTCACGGTAAAGTCATTGCATATTACAGGGGCGTTTCCACCTGGAGGGTAATAGTCATATGAGCCCGTGGCTACAACATCTTTGTATGCTCCAAGTGCATAGAGGACGGCAGTTGCTGATGGATCAAGCGAAACAATTCTTGTCAGCGTACTGTTAAATGTGAACTTCTGTCCCAGTATATCAGTCACAGTAATTTTTCCACTACCCGAGGCCTGTGATGGTTTGACATATTCCGCATATCCTATGGCCGATATTATGACCACTACCACAACGGCAATCGATATGAGCACCTTTATTTTATTTCCACTTAATTTCATAGTAATCACACAAATAATTCTTACTTAACTGAAATAATTTTTAGTATAAAATCATTTTCCCTCTTTGAAAATCACTAAAAAATCAGTGAATAGCGAATAAAATACGCCTTTTTCCCATATCAAAAACTTTATAGATATAAATATCATCGTACAAAAAATGTCCAACAGAAAATATTCAAAAAGTAAGAAGGCTCAGGCAGCTGAGAGGGAAGTGGAATCGAAGAAAACTATCCCTGATTTGTTTAAAGAGAACAGGAAACTGTTTACGGTTATTGCGGCGATCATTATTGCCGTTATACTTGTTTCTGTATCACTGGAATTTAATATTTTTAAGGATAATGCTACGAACAGTGTGAGTATTCCGAACCCATTTCCCTGGGGTAGCTTTGTAAAGATATCTGATAATAATTTTGGTAATCAGATTCATTTCTACTGGATATCATGGTATGGTTGCCCTATTGGAGCAGCAAACTCATGGGGACTATATCTTGCTGTTCAGGAGCACATTCCGTCAATAAGCAGTGACATTACTTTGCACACATCGGATCCAACAGATTCAGCGCCTGGTGAACCTGGGATGCTCTTTAATGGAGACGTATCAAACGGAAACTATTATTTCAGTGCTTATTACATGTATAATCAATATCATAACGCAACCACGGCAGGTACCCCTATTTCAGGTAACCAGCTTGTTTCGGTGGGTCTTCAGGAGGTAAATTCAACGGAACCTTCATTCATAAGTTCAATGATTTATACTATTCAGACTCAAACTCCAAGCCAGACATCCAGTACAGGTGCGCCCATAGCACCCATAGGTGCAAGCGGTTATCATCTTGTCACAACACTTATAATAACTGGCCCTAATGGTGCGTATTATATGCAGGGGCCTGCTTTTAATCTTGCTGATCTAACTACCGATCCAAGTGTTGCTTCCAATTACCTAAATTCCCCTGCTTATGAAAGTTATGTATTATCCCCAAATTCTGTTTACAGCAATATGAAAAACATTGGGGTCATAACAGACTATATGGGAGAAATAAATACTATTGTAGGAGATGTATCATAATCAGCTCAGATCTGCAATCGAAAGTAACTGGAACAATAATAGTTTAAACCAGAGCGCGGTAGTTTATCTTGTACATTTTATTTATCATTTATATAAGAAACATATTAGAAAAGGATCAAGAAAATAATGAAGAAACCAATCTCATTTGATATTTCATGGAACAAACATTTTTTTATTAGTTAAATATCCGATGACATTGCCAAAAAATAAAAAGCATCCACTGGAAATGACCGTTCAGGTAAGGAGAACTGATTGTCTAATAACTGATGCAACGTTTAATATTCCCGATCTCAAAGGACTGACAAGACTTAAGATAGAAGTTGATGAAACTCTCCATAGCCTTGAAGTAAAGAAGGTTGACGATAAAACAATGACTGCACTTAGAAAAGTATCAAGAAAGATAGTTCAGGCTGGCCCTACACGGTTATGGGTATACGGAAAGAGTTGCAGTGCATGTAAATTCATGGCTCTCAGCGATGCTGTTGTTCTTGGTACAAAGAGCATTGACAGGACTACGGTAAGATTCAGGCTACTTGTCAGTTCAACAGGTAATGCAAGAAAATTGGTTCATGACCTGGAAGAATCCGGGCTGGAACCTGTAGTCATTGATGGTCCTGAAGAAATAAAGACGGAGATTACGGATAGAGAGAATCAGGTATTGAGGTTGTGTCTTGATCTGGGCTATTTCGATAATGAACGGGAAGCATCTCTCAAGGACATATCTAAACTCCTTGGAATATCCGTATCATCCTTATCGGAAACACTCAGACGAGCACTCCGGAAAATCACTGAAGATTATGTCAACAGAAATCCGACATAGTAAATTATGGTAAAAACTTGAAAATAGTTGGATTTAAAATTAAAATTTTGACATGGTTTCCCTTAGGATATTTACCCTTTTGTATAACAATTCAAACTGCTTGAAATTCAGTTGTTGTTTGCTATCGCTCAAGGCTTCCTGAGGCTCAGGATGAACTTCAATCATTAAACCATCCGCCCCTGCACCGACAGCAGCCAGCGATAAAGGTTCAACATATCTGGCAAGACCGGCCGGATGGCTTGGATCCACATATACAGGATATGGTACTCTTTCCTTAAGAACGGGAACCGCTGATATGTCCAGTGTGAATCTGGTTGCATTCTCGAATGTTCTAATTCCTCTTTCCACCATTATAATCTGGCTATTTCCAGCCCCTGAAATATATTCGGAGGCCTGAACGAATTCATCTATTGTGTTGCCGAATCCACGTTTTATCAGGACAGGTCTATTGAGCTCTCCAACTCTTCTGAGAAGAGAAAAATTCTGGCAGTTCCTGCTTCCTATCTGCAGGATATCAGCATATTTTGTAACTGTTGTCAGGTTATCAGAATCCATCACTTCTGTTACTATGTTGATCCCTGTTTCCTCCTTGGCCATTGCCAGTATTTTTAATCCCTCTTCCTTGAGACCCTGGAAACTTTTTGGCGAGGTTCTTGGCTTATATGCACCGCCTCTCATGAAATTTATTCCCAAAGTTTTGAGAAATCTGGCCGTTTCAATAACCTGCTCTTCACTCTCAACTGCGCATGGCCCAGCTATAAAAATGAATTTTTCTTTACTGAAAAGATCCTCAATTGTAAGATCTGGAGCCATCATACCCAATCACCCCCAAGTTTTTAATTTCTCTCAAAAACTCTTTGTCTTTCAATACTGCCTCACCTATAAGATATCCGTCAAATTTCAGTTCGTTTATCCTCTCAATATTTTCACCATTTATTCCGCTTTCCAGAATGAACGGATTGTCAGTTTCATCAATCAAATTGTTTATCATTTCCTCTTCGCCTTCCATTTTTAATGTCCTCAGATTCCTTCTATTATATCCGATTATCAACCCATCCATTGATTTGATCATATCGAATCGATCTTTTTCATGAAATTCAACAAGCACATCCAGGCCAAGTGCCTTCGCATAACCTGAAAGGTCTCTAACCTGATCAGTGGACAGAAAATCTGAAATCAGGAGAATACAATCAAAATTCTCAGAATAAGCCTTATCTATCATTACCTTCCGATCAACAAAATCTTTCATGAGTAGAGGTTTGTTCATTCTCACAAAACCCTTTGAGTCATCGAACTTCCCCCCAAAGTAAAGAGGTTCTGTGAGAATACTGAACGCATTGCAATACTCATTTGAAGCATTGGCAAATTCTTCCGGATCAGCGTAGTTTATATTTTTAAATCCAGATGCAGAAGATCGTTTAAATTCAAATATGGTGGCTCTCTTACCATTGTCCCTGCATTGCATAATTTCGTCACGCAAACTGATAACCGGCCTTGTCCTTTCATTGATGCAGGTAAAATCTCTACGTGAATTATTTCTGTAAATTTCTTCAACAATAGTCAAAGCGCACCACTCATGAAATTTCTGAATATGGTCTCCCCGAACTGGGAATAATAACTTTCAGGGTGAAACTGAACTCCAAATATGGAATCGTCTTTTGTATGGAAACCCATTACAGTTTCATCCTTCTCGGAAACACAATCAATTATGATGTTTTCATTGGGTTTTATGGCAAGAGAATGATATCGTATCACGTTAAAAGTAT
>JAKBRR010000192.1 GCA_021845325.1 Thermoplasmata archaeon | reverse complement strand
CTCTGAAATTCTAATGTTTGAGGTGTTCGTTGCAAGAATGGCTTCCGGGCCTGCAAACTTTTCTATATCCTTGAAAATTTTAATTTTTAAATCTGGAATCTCCGGGACCGCTTCTATAATGATATCGGAACCTGAAACAGCTTCCTTGAGATCACTGCTGAAATTTATTCTTGATAGAATTGTTGCGGAATCAGATTCAGAAATTTTTCCAGATTTCACAAATTTTCCAAGACTTTCAGTTATTGTCCTTTTGGATTTGTCCAACGCTTCTTTAAAAGCATCTTCCACTGTCACATTGATACCGGAAGTAGCTATGACCTGAGCTATTCCGCTTCCCATTATACCTCCGCCGATTACGGTAATTTTCTTAAAATCCATAAAATCACTTCTTTAATTTTTTCAAAAGCCCCATAATCTTGGTGGCGCTCATTATGTCTCCTGAAACCTTTATCTTCCCTGACATGTAGGACATTACCGGATCAGCCTTTCCCAAATATAGATCAGAGAGCACTTCATCCTTTCCTGTTATAGTTACACTGGCCGAAGGTGCTTTTCCCTCAGCAAATTTAACATCGCCATTGGTAACAGTCACAAAATAATCCTTGCCTTCCGTTGTGGAAAACTGGAAGGTTTTATCAAAGCTGGCTATTTCCTTCTTGACCAGTTCGTTCCCAGAGAACTGGCCTATCATCTCTTTTAAAATATCCGAAGATGCCATGACTCCTTATCATTTAGTCATAATAATATCTATCTATTTCGACAGTTGTTATTAAGAAATATTTTGTAAGCTATCGCCTCCAAAGGATTAAGACATTCTAATTAGCATGAAATGAACAACTAGGTCATTTTAAAGCCCCTATTCGGGGTTCACTTTTTAATTTAAACCGATGTAAAATTAACCTTACATATGGGTAGCTAGATAAAAGGGCAAGAAAGACTCCAATTATACTCAACATTAAAAACAGCATGACAAAGAGAAAAATCATTACAATGTGCAGAGTTCTCCATTGTACTGGCTTCTTTTGGAATATCCTTAGTAAAACTAACCAATACAGGAATACAGAAAGTGTAGCCAATACAAGGAGCGTATATTCATCAACAAAAGCTAAAATAAAATTCATATTATAACCAAAAAATTACCATGGCGGCTCTGCGTTAGGGTTCCATGCACCATAGTGGAAAATCATCGAATTTGATGTGGGTCCATATGACGTCATCATGGGTTCATACAATCCATTACTTGTAGCATAATTGCTCATGTAAATACCTTCTTCACCATATGCTCCAATATTATAGAAGTTATACCACTGTGTTCCATAGCTGAATCCCTCGTCAATGTATATTGTTGGACCGTGGTGAATCAAAGCGTAACCGTATAGGTATATGGCGTTTGCCGTTAAGGCAAGTGCAATAGCTGCGAGTACAGCAGCAGACTCAGGCTGAATGGTAAGTATCGCACTCTCCTGATATGCAACTACTTCTCCCAGTATAATTCCAATGGTTGCTACTGAATATACGGTGAGCTGTGCAACCTCTACTCTCGTGACTGCGAGTATTGCATTATATCCAGACAGTGACTTGGTATAAATATGGTAATACATATCACCCGGTGTGGAGTCAGTAGCAATGAGTGGATTATTCTTAACATTTTTGGGATATGTGTTCAGCAAATTTATTTTATCATTAAGTTGAACACTCGATTTAATATACATCTTATGTCCAATGAAACTAACGCTAACTTTGCCATCATGGAAAAATGATGTTATATTTCCGCCCATTTCAGAAACGGTCATTGCTGATGAATAGGTATACACAATTTCAAGATGAAGCACTTTATAATTCTCTGATCCGGAAATCATAATCTTGGTATTCGTGAATTTAAGGTTACTTTTTTTTATTAGGGAATATGCTTTTAATGCAGTAGTTGTGGTATTCCCAGTAATCTTATGTGATGGCGTTTGAACTTGTTCAACGGAAGATGCCTGTATTGGGTTTATTGACATTCCTAAGAACAATATCACAATCACTATGGCTGTTATTGATAATAGAGCTTTTCTCAGTTCCATTGTCCGGAAGGGGGGGGGATTAATAAATTTTATGAGAAGTTTGTTGAAATATCATATAAGCATCTTCAGCTGGAACTTCTAATCTATTCTCATCATTGATAAAAACTGCAATACAGGAGGAAAAATTTTCCATAGCACCCCAGATCAGTGAATCAATTCATACTATAGCTTGAAAATTTCCCTTTACGATATTAGATCCTGATAACTATCTTAACTTAAAGGCTGCTTCTCTTTTAAGGAAATACGGTAACAATTCAGGGTTTCCATGAAGAATGATACTGATCTTACTTTCTGAAAAATGAACCTTTGATAAGAATCTATGAGGGATTGAATGTCGGTCAGGGATGAAAGAACTATCCATGCTGATCCACCTGTATTCAAGTGTGATTCAAGAGAATTCAGGAAAGTTTTAGTCACCTTGAATCCATCTTTTCCGCCATTCCATTGTTCTGATCCTTCAACATCATCCTCAGATGGAAGATAAGGGGGATTGAAAATAATTGAATCATAAGAATCGTCAATCTTTTCAAACAGATCTGAGGGAAGTGTTTCAACTTGTACATGATTGAGCCTTGAATTCATTTCGGTGCAATTCAGAGCCAAAGGATTAATATCAACTGCAGTCACTTCAGAACCGAGAGCGGCGCAATAAACAGATAATAATCCTGAGCCGCACCCAATTTCAAGAACTTTTTTTCCTGGAGTTAATGATTCAAGAAGCAGGTAAGTATCTTCAGAAGGGGGATAAACGCCAGGGCATATCCTGTATCTAAATATCATGCCCTTCACAGCTATTTCAAAAACATCACTATTCACAATGTTACAATAAAGTGAAAAACTAATTTAATCTTTTATGCGTCAATGTTCATTCTGAGATTCTGTAAATATTGAACTTTTTAATTTACGGAATAGAGGGATCGGAAAATGATAATAGCAATTCGAAAACAACTCGACAAAACAGTTTAAAACATTGAATTTCTTGGAAATTCTGATACATTTATTTTCGCTCAGGAAAGTAGTTCGATACCAATATGAATTAGACGCGTGTTTAAATCTCAATGGTCTTTTAATATCTCCCTGTGAGCAAAGTCATAATCAAATTAATTCATTTCAAAAGACTCTGAATATTCCAGATTGATGCAGCATGGAATACACATTTTATCCATCGTTGTTTGGAATTCCCTGAAAAGGCAAACAATAATTAATGACCTTAGTTTACAAATCTGAAACATTTGCAAAGGACTTTAATAATTTCAGAAAAGGCTGATGCCGCGAGGAGGATAGCTTATTTTCTGTCTGAAGGTAATTCAAAACAGAAATCATCAAAGGGTTTAAGTTTCATAGAGTTTCAGAAAGGAGAAGAGGAATATTATGTGGTACCACTCAGTGGTCACATAATCGAGATCGATTTTCCAAAAGAACTTAAGGACTGGAAACCAGAAATCGTAAAGCAACTTATTTCATCAGGAATTGAAAAAAAGGTTAAGAATAAGAGAGCATCCGACAGTCTCATTCAAACCGCAATTAATTCTCAGAAAGTAATAGTTGCAACCGATTATGATCGGGAAGGTGAACTCATAGGAGTTGAAGCCCTGGAAATAATCAAAAATAAGACTCCATTTAAGGGAGATATTCAAAGGGCAAAATTCAGTGCCCTCACAGGTACCGAAATCAGGGAAGCCTTTGATAATCTCATAGCTGTTGATTATAACCTTTCAGATTCAGCAGAAGCAAGAGAAGAAATTGATCTTCTGTGGGGAGCGGTACTTACAAGATATTTTTCAATAATAACTGGAAGAATGGGAAAGGACTTCTTATCCATAGGAAGGGTTCAAACACCAACCCTTGCAATAGTGGTTAAGAGGGAGCTTGAAATTGAATCGTTCGTTCCAAGGCCTTTCTGGGTCATTTCTGTTGATTTCCTTAAAGAAACAGCTTTCAGGGGAACACTTGAAGAGGGCCCAATATTTGAGGAAGCAAGGGCTGAAAAAATATTAAGTGACATAACAGGAAAGAATGGTAAGGTTACTACATTCGAAAAGAAAGAGGAGAGAATACCACGGCCACCACCGTTCAGCACAACAGACTTCCTGAGAGAGGCATCTAGAATTGGTGTTCAACCTGGAAAAGCAATGAAAATAGCTGAAAATCTTTACGTCAAAGGTTATATAAGCTATCCCAGAACTGATAATACAGTTTATCAGAGATCAATACCATTGAAATCCATAGCGGAAAAGCTTATGGAGTCAGATTTCAGGAAAGAGGCACAAATGGTTCTTTCACAGGAGAAGATAAAACCCACCAGAGGAAGAACTGAAACAACAGACCATCCGCCCATATACCCTGTTTCTGTTCCAAAGAAGGGTGCACTTAAAGGGGACGAAAACAAGGTTTACGAACTCATAGTCAGGAGATTTCTATCAACAATAT
>JAKBRR010000191.1 GCA_021845325.1 Thermoplasmata archaeon | reverse complement strand
GAAGACGATGATGTTGAAAGAATATCTCATGTGGATTTAATGGAAATGCTTAATATTGCCGACATAGCAAGGGCAGGAAAAATATCAGGTGCAAGATTCTATTTTCTGAAAGAAAGGCTGTTCAAGTTGGAGATGGCACTGGTAAACTATGCCATCGATTTTCTCTCACAGAGGCAATTTACCGTTATGGAACCACCACCAATGATAAACAAAAGGGCAATCTGGGGGGCAACAGATATGGAAACATTTAACGAAGCGGTATACAAGATCGAAGATGAAGATCTTTACCTAATATCCACCTCTGAACATCCAGTAGCTGCTATGTTTATGGATGAAATTATTGAATCTGAGGAGCTTCCAGTGAGAATCGCAGGATATTCAGCATGTTTCAGGAAAGAAGCGGGTGCACATGGAAAAGACAGCAAAGGAATTTTCAGGGTTCATAATTTCAAGAAAGTTGAGCAGTTCATCTTTTCGAAGGAAGAGGATTCATGGGATTTCCACGAGGAACTTCTGAGAAACACTGAAGACCTTTTGGGAAGTCTTGAAATTCCATATCGGGTAATTAACGTATGCACTGGAGACATAGGATCTCTGGCAGCCAAAAAATATGATATTGAAGGATGGTTTCCGGTTCAGGGAAAATTCAGGGAACTGGCATCAATTTCCAACGATACGGATTATCAGGCAAGATCATTGAACATCAGGTACAGAGAAAAAGGGGAATTGAAATATGCCCATACTTTAAACGGTACTGCTGTTGCATCAACAAGAACTCTGGTGGCAATTATGGAGAATTTCCAGAATAAAGGAATTATTGAAGTACCAAAGGTACTCATACCATACGCGGGCTTTGATCACATTGAACTGAATCAGGATTAGTTCCTCAAAATTTTATTTTAAAAGTACTTTTTAAAATCTACTTCTGTCTTTCTGCATATGCCATTTTTGCAGACATTGGAGAGAATTTTTTCCATCTGTCTAAGAATGGAAGTACCTCTTCATTCACCTGATCCATAACATTAAGGTATCTTAAAATTCCAAGGACGGCTGTGTCAGCATCTCTAACGGCAGATATGAGGTCACGTGAAAAATTAGTTGAATCTCCACCTGAGAAGACTCCCGGTATTGAAGTCATCCCGTTCTGGTCAATTATAGTTTGCCCTTGTGGTGTAAGTTTAAGCATCCTCATGTATTGGTCTCCAAGGAACGAATAATCAGATTCCTGACCGGTTGCCTCTATGACAAAATCTACATTTATGCTCAAAATCTTATCTTTCTTCGGAACTGGCTTTGCTCTTCCCCTACCCTCTGAAACCATTTCATTCTGCCAGTATTTTACCTCAACTATGCGATCCCCTTCCTTCGCATATTCGAATGGAGTTACCTCCCAGACGTAGGTTACTTTCTCTTCCATGGTTTCTTCCATCTCCTCATCGGCATTCATTGAAGGATAACCAGGTCTGTCAACGTCTCTTCTTCTGTACATAATATAAACATTCTCGGCGCCTAGCCTGATGGATGTTCTTGAAGCATCATTTGCTGTGAAACCACCGCCAATAACAACTACATTTTTTCCGACGTTTATATTTTCCCCCAGAGAAGTTCTTCTGAGAAACTCTGTTGCGTGCATAATATTGCTGGCGTCACTGCCCGGGGTTCCTGTCATCCTTGGTTTATGGTTACCAATGCCCAGATATACGGCGTCATGCGATTTCAATATCTCTTCAAATTGAATGTCCTGACCAATCTTGGTGTTCAGATAAACATCCACTCCCTGAGATGTTATAAAGTCAACTTCTTTCTCAATTACTTCATGGGGTAATCTGTACTTTGGAATGCCAACCCTCATAAACCCGCCCAAAACTGGAAGTGATTCGTAAAGGGTAACTTTTACACCCTGAATTGATAAATAATAAGCAGCGCTTAAACCAGAAGGACCACCACCTATGACGGCTACAGTCTTCCCAATAAATTTCTTCCTGGGAAGGTGTATTACTTCTCCGTAATCCTGAAATTTATCTGCTGCGTATCTCTTAATGTGCCTGATTGCTATGGGTCCTCCAGTATCATAAAGAACGCAGATATCCTCACACAGATGGGTACAAACTCTTCCTATTATTGCTGGAAAAGGCAAATTTTCAAAAACTATTTTGACAGTTTGAGCAGGATCATGAACGGCTGTGCTGTTAACATATCCTCCTATATCGAGGGAAGCCGGGCATGCCTGTGTACATATATTGCACCCAATGCATCTCGAACCCTCTGCATAAGCTTCATTATCTGTGTAACCTATAACAGGCTCCACATCGAAGGTCTTAACTCTATCTTCCGGGTCTTCTGATTTTATCTTAACCCTTTCAAATTTGAGCATAGACATTCATCCTGTAATTTTCGCAAATATTATAACATTTTTGTAACGTAGAAATAAAGTTAAAGGGCAACAATTCTCTATTGGAATGACTGGATAACATTTCAGGAGGCTAAATGAAGGTAAGGACCAATGTAGAAAATTGCCACAGTGAGGTTAGTAAGAACAATTGCAGACAACAGAACATATAGATAATTCTTGCTTACCACAAAATCAATGACAGCACTGATCAAAACTATAACTGGAGTGAAAATTAGTACCCACAAGCCCAAAGAAATGAAATATATCCCGTCAAGATTCATTATTCCGGATGGTATGTTTGAAAGAGGAACTAGATTCGATCTCAATGTGGTTGGGGATGTTGTGTTATAGCTGCTAATTTGAGCAAGTGTATATCCATCTCCGCCCCCCTTAATCATCATCAGAACTACTCCTGATACTATGAAGAACATGCTAACAACTACTGCCGTTCGCAACGTAATGCTTATAACTTTCGTCAAATCTTCATTGTCTTTGTCCATTTCTCTCACCTATCCTGAAAATTACATACAGGGAAACAATCAAAATTGCAGAAATTACAATGGCAATATAGAATCGATCAAGTCCAGACAAACTTATGAAGGTTCCCTTTCTCAACCCCTCAAGAGCCATTTCAACTCCAAGATAGCTAAGTATTGCAAAAAAAACCCATCTGACATCTTTGTTGGATATCTTTAGAAGTATCTTCGATCCTATAATCGCACCTATTAAAACACCGATTGCCGTGGCCGCAGCGAGGTAAAACTGAATAAAACCGTTATACCAGTAAATTGAACTGCTGGTTGCAGCAGTAATACCAATCATAAAATTGCTTGTCGTCGTGGTTACCTTCATTGGCAGATTCATTGCCCAGTCCATACCTAGAACCTTTAAAGCTCCACTTCCTATTCCGAGAAGCCCTGATAGCATACCGGCAAAAAACATAATTATTTCGCCGAGCCACCACCTGATTCCTATGTATTCTACGCTTTTCTTCTGATTCTGGTCATAATATTTTCCATGAAGCTGAAATATCCTGCTGGTGAAATCAGGTTTGACAACCTTGGTTCCCTCATATTTTCCCCTGTTTATGGTGGGAACTATGGATGTGAGAATAACGATACCAAAAAGAAGGTATAGAACCCATTCCAGACTATATTTATAAACAACTGTCACAGTGAGAGAACCAACGATAGCACCCAATGTTGTTGCAACCTCGAGTCCTACTCCTATCTTCACGTTGGCTATCTTCTTTTTCGTATATGTGCCGGCTGAACCTGCAGATGTTGCGATAGTTGAAATCAAGCTTGCACCGGTTGCAAAAATAATCGGAACTCCATAAAATAGAGTCAGTATTGGAACAAGGACTGACCCCCCACCAAGGCCGGTAACAGATCCTATGATACCTGCAATTATTCCTCCTGCAACTATTTCTATGAACTTCAGGAGGGTCATCACCTCAGTCATGGGATGTCATTACAGGATGTTATTTATTAATTCTTGATCGGCTGATGTATTAAAATTTTATTTTCTCTTCTTAATAATTTCAGAAAGAACGGTTTTATCGAGGTCGCTTTTAAATTTAATTTTCTTTGCTTTCAGTATCTTGGCAATTTTATCAGTTATTTCGCCTATATCCTCTGAAGGGTAGTTTCTCAAAATTATCATTTCCTTTCTTCCAATTGGAAAGATAAGTTTAAGCCTTGAATTTTCTGAGTTGTAACCCAGTGGTTTTTTTCCCTGTCTTATTTCGCGCATATTCAGCTCTAACCTAACCTGGTCATGCTGCAGTTCTTCCTGTGTCTGCTTACCCTTTTCCGCGATTTCATCAAATATCAGGGGGAAGACCTTTTCGAGGGATTTCCAGTCAAAGGATTCTTCAAAAAAAATGTGTCCGCTTAAGTTCTTCACAGCATGGTATATATTTCTCATTAATTTAATTTCTTTTTATTTTAGAATTAACGCCAATCTCTTATGAAAGCTAGGTCAGTGTTTCTGAAATTGAAAAGGTTTTTTATGTTGGAAAGAAATGAGGGCATTGTAAAGGCGGAATGTTACAGTAGATTAGTGTATTCATTTCCTGTCTATAGCCATGACGTGCTCTGATAAAG
>JAKBRR010000190.1 GCA_021845325.1 Thermoplasmata archaeon | reverse complement strand
CCTGGAAGATTATCAGGAATGCTTTATGACCTTGATCTGATGGGGGTATTCGATGTCAAACTTTGATGAAATTATTGAAATCTGTAAAAGAAGGGGATTTTTCTGGCCTTCATTTCAAATTTATGGAGGGTCAGCAGGATTGTATGATTATGCACCTCTTGGGACAATTTTGAAGGAGAATGTATACAAGATCTGGATGGAGGAATATCTGAAAATAGGAGCAATTCCGTACGACTCACCGTCCATAACCCCGGAAGCTGTTTTCAGGGCATCGGGACACCTGCAGAGGTTTGCAGACCTTGCCACAACATGTGAACAATGCAAATCAAGCTATAAAGTGGAATCATTACTGTCCAGTCAGGGGATAAACCTAGTGCCAATAAACGAGGAACAGGCTGCTTCACTTCTCACGGATAACAGGATCCGCTGCCCAAAATGCGGGACTTTCCTCAAAAAAGCCTACAATTTCAACCTCATGTTTCAGATATCCTCAAACAGTGGTGAAAAACTATACCTGAGGCCGGAAACAGCACAGGGCATCTTCGTGAATTTCAAACTTCTGGTCACCTATAACAGGGGAAAATTGCCCATGATTGTAATTCAGAGAGGAAAAGGGTTCAGGAATGAAATTTCTCCAAGGCAGGCAATCATAAGGCAGAGGGAATTCAACATGGCAGAGGTTGAGGTGTTCATGGACCCCGCAGATAAAACATCATTTTATCCATACAAAGGGGAGGAAATAGTACTCCTTAGCAACGACGGCAGAGAAAATAAAGTGGACATTGAAAAGGCGTTTTCAGACGGAATCATTGGAACACCGGAACATGCCTATTTCATGGAAATAACATTAAGAATTGCATTGAAATTGGGAATAGAGAGAAACAGGCTCAGATTCAGGCAACACCGCAAAGATGAACTTGCACATTATTCTTCAGACTGCTGGGATCTCGAGTTCAAACTTGACGGAGACTGGGTCGAAATAGTTGGTATATCAGACCGGGGACAGTTTGATGTGAAGAACCACCAGAATTCTTCAGGTCAGAACATGAGCACAGGAGAACAGGGAGATATCATACCGAAGGTACTTGAACCGGCCTACGGGATAGACAGGATGATTATGGCAATTCTCTCCTCATCATACAATAAGAGAGATAGCGGGTATAAGGTTCTCTCTCTGAAGGAGGAGATATCACCATATGTACTGGCAATATTGCCTCTTCAGAAGAAGGATGGACTCACAGAAAAGGCACAGGAACTTTTCAACACAATGAGGCAGTTTGAACCCAGAATTCTTTTCGACGACAGTGGTTCCATTGGACGAAGATATTCAAGACAGGATGAAATTGGAACTCCATATTGCATAACGGTGGATTATGATACGCTTTCAAGAAGCGTTGTCACAATTAGAGAAAGGGATTCTCAAAAACAGATAAAAGAGGTTCCCATATCATCGTTGACTGATGGCAGCGCTTTTCTGAATAATGATATCTTAGGCAGGTTCAAACAAGGTCTACAATAAGAAGGTTTAACATTCAGGAAAAACCTTGACCTGAACTCCCGCCATTAAGTCTCATTTTTGAAGATTAGATATCATATCTCTGATCATTTCACGAATGGTAAATCTTGCCTTGAAACCCCAATCTTTCACCGCATCTGAGCAGTCAAGGCTTCTTGGCCATGATTCTGCAATCTTCTGTCTGCTGTCTGGTTTATATTTAACTTTGAAAGCAGGAACGAATTCCCTGATCGCTTCAGCCAGCTCGCCCGGAGAAAATGAAAATGCTGAAATGTTGTATTCTCCGCGATATCTCAAATTTTTTAGGGGAGCATCAAAAAGCCTCATGGTATTTTCCATGGCATCCGGCATGTACATCATCGGAAGAACTGCATCTTCTTTCAGATAGCAGGTATAATCCATACCCCTTGCAGCATGAATTATCATATCAACTGCGTAATCAGTTGTTCCTGCTGTGGGCGGTGTTTTATAGCTCAGAAGACCAGGATACCTTATTCCCCTTACATCAAGGTTACTGCGCTCAAAATAATATTGCATAAGATATTCTGCTGTAAATTTTGAGATACCATACATTGTTCTGGGTCTTGACGAATTTAATATCGGGGTATTATCCTTTTGAGCCTCCGGTCCAAAGACGCCGATGGTGGATGGTATAAACACTTTATCCACTCCAAGCTCTGCAGATGCAGCTAAAACATTATGGGTTCCATTCATGTTAACATCAAAGGCAAGTTTTGGGTTTTCTTCACCTTTGGCTGAAAGAATCGAGGCAAGATGAAATATATACTTTATGTCTTTTTCCTTAATTATTTGCTTAAGCAAATCATAGTTTCTCACATCAAGAATAATTTTTTCATAGTCATCTGAAATCTTATCCAGACCGTTAATGTCAGAAACAACTATATCATTTGATGAGAATTTCTTTTCAAGTTCCAATAACAGTTCTCCGCCAACCTGACCTGCGGAACCGGTCATAAGTATTTTAGACACATCAGGTAATCAATATACTATTAAAATAGTCAGCGATAGTCATTTCGCAAAGTAAAATTATAAAGCCTGCAGACATATGACATTATGGTAAATTTAAGTTGGGTAGATGATGAAATCGCATCTTTGAAATCTTCAGGAAGGTACGTGCCAATAAGAGTACTTGAAAGCCCGCAGGGGGCATGGGTTAAGATAGAGGGCAGGAAGATGCTCAACATGTGTTCCAATAATTATCTCGGCCTTGCAAATCATCCGGAAGTAAAGAAAGCAGCCATAGACGCAATTGAAAGTTTTGGTGTGGGAGCAGGTGCAGTAAGATCAATAGCAGGCACGGATGAAATTCATAGAAAACTTGAGGAAAAGCTTGCTGAATTTAAGCACATGGAAGATTCGCTTGTATATCAGGGAGGTCTTCTGGCTAATCTGGGCACCATTCCTGTGCTTGTGGGAAAAGAGGATGTTATATTCAGCGAGGAACTGAATCATGCAAGTATTATAGACGGAACCAGGCTCAGTTCAGCTAAGAGGTATGTGTATAAGCATATGAATACGGAAGATCTGGAAAAGCAGCTCAAAGAACACAGGGCCGAAGGGAAGAGATCGCTTGTAATAACTGATGGAGTATTCAGCATGGACGGAGATATTGCACCTCTTGATGAAATAGCAGAAGTAAAGGAGAGGTACGATACAATGTGCTATGTGGATGACGCACATGGTGAAGGAGTACTTGGTAAAAACGGGAGAGGCATAGTGGACCACTTCTCTCTGGCTGGAAAGGTAGAGGTAGAAATGGGAACATTTTCAAAGGCACTGGGATCAATGGGCGGTTTTGTAGCCGGCAATTCAGATCTCATAGATCTTCTCAGGCAGAGGGCCAGACCATTTCTATTCAGCAGTGCTTTAAATCCAGGAGATGCAGCGGCTGTCTTAAAATCTATTGAAATTATGGGCAGAGACGACTCATTAATGAAGAAATTATGGAAAAATTCTGAGATTCTTAAGAAAGGTCTCAAAGATAATGGATTCAGGTTAACTACAACAAAGACTCCAATCACACCGGTTGTTATTGGAGATGAAAGGAAAACAGTGGAATTCAGTAAGATGCTGTATGAACAGGAAAACATCTTCGCTTCCCCAATCGTATATCCAACCGTAGCAATGGGAACTGCCAGAATCAGATTGATGCCCTCCGCAGTTCATTCTGAAGAAGACATAGCGAAGGCAGTGGACGCATTCATTACAACCGGTAAAAAATTAAGGGTAATCTGATTTTCAGGAATATAAAAAAATTTTAATTTAAACATAATTTTTATATGTTCCTATGATTCACTCGCAATGATTGGAGCAATATTATCGGGTGGCTACGGGAAGAGATTAAAACCTTTGACAGATGAGATTCCCAAATCACTTATTGAGATAAAGGAAAAGTACACAATTATGGACAGGCAGCTTTATGATTTTCAGAATGCGGGAGTAAAGGAAATATACATACTTTCCGGGCACCTTGGAGAAAAAATAGAAGAAAGGTATGGAAAAACTCACTTGGGAATGAACTTTCACTATCTTAAGGAAGATAAACCTATGGGCACACTATATTCCGTAAGAAATCTTATGAAAAATTGCCCTGATCAGGATATTTTACTCAGAAATGGAGATACAATAACAGATCTTAACTTCAATGAATTTATTAAATTTTCAGAAAATTCTCCATTTCAAATGGTTATGTTCATATACAGGATGAAGAGCCCCTTTGGTATTGTTGAGACTCTGGGCGATCAGGTAACAAGCTTCAAGGAAAAGCCATTCTTGAGATATTTTATAAATGCAGGTGTCTATTACATTAAATCCACAGCAAGGGATATATTTTTTGCAGAATATCTTAATAAGGATATAGAAACCACGGTATTTCCGGAACTTGCAAGGAGAAAACTGATCGGAGCATACAGAGAAGATACTTTCTGGATGGGTATCGACAGCGAGAAAGATCTGGAAACCGTAAGGAATCAGTATTC
>JAKBRR010000189.1 GCA_021845325.1 Thermoplasmata archaeon | reverse complement strand
GTTCTTTGGTGATGCGATCTCACTGAGATCAATCCAAAAGGAAGTTAACAGCCTTCTAAGGAAAGACGTAATATTTCAGAAGAGAAGAGGGAATCTGTCTGAATATTTTGTAAAAACTCCTGAATAACAGTCCATTTTACAAATTATTTTCAGATTTTGGATAGCCAAACACACTAATAATGTATAAAACTTTAAATAGTTTTATAGATTACAGAATTAAGTGACAAAAATGGACGGATATGTAGTAAGCAAGAAAATAAACGGTTGGTTTAAGCCTGAACGGATTTTTCTAAACGAGAAAAAAGCGATAGAATGGGCAAACGAGAAAGAGTTCGGGGTTATTGGAATCCCTGAATTCAAGGTTATCAAAATACCGATTGAGAATGATCTAGGAGATTTTAAAGTTTCTAAGGATACCAGAACTCTAAAAGGAATACTGATCGAGAAGGAAGAAAATGATACTATTCCGATAAAAATATTTGCTAGCGAAGAAGAGGCTTATGATTTTGTTTACAAAGAAAACAACACAAAATTAGACGTGAGCAGAATAATTATTGAGCAGTGAGTGAAATGGAAAACAGAGTAAACATAAGGAAGGGAGCAGTCAAAAGAGTTGTAAGGAGTATATTAAGGAGGTTGATTAAACATGTGTTATAAAAATTGTCCTAAAGGTTGTGACTGTGATTGCTGCCTAGGGGCATCCTCAGTCTCTGAATGTGCTTATTGCGGAAATGACGGAGAGGATGATTAATATGAAGAACATTGGAAAGAGAGCAATTGGAAGGAGAAAAGACACATCTTACAGGGACGGATTCAAGAGGTCATTTCCGAGAGGCTGGAAAACAGAGGGCACAATTACGAAATATGACTCTGCTACCAAAAAATATCTTATTGAGGGTGTGAACTACATCTTCAATGAGACAGGAACGTTTAAGGTCTCTGATGGAGGGGACTGGTTCTACAGGTGGCAAATTCAAATTGTGGACGAAGAAGAATAAAACGTCATCTCTTCTCTATACATTTAGGTTTATGAAACAATCTATAATGTAAGAACGCATTTTTTATTTAACCTTATTGTACAGGCGTGAAATAAAATAATGAACTCATATTCTCTATACCAGAACTCTATTCCATCAACCTTTATATACCAGAGGAAAAAGTCCTTCAATTCTCTGTTAAAAGACAATTCTTTTTTATCTTACACTAATTTAAAAAACGATTAAGGGGCTTACTTTTTTTCTTTAATGATATTATGCCTTGAGATTAGATTAAATTTTGCGTTTCCTGACCATGAGACAAAATTTCAATAAAAAAATTGAGATGATTATCTTTTTTCACAGTTCTTCATGATCCATAGGCCTGAAAAATTAAAAATTCATAATTTAGATCCACACTGATCGCAAAATTTAGCTCTTTCTCTATTCTCAGCTCCGCAAACATGACAGACCTTCATCTTACCCTGGTATTGAATCATCATCCTCTGAACATGCGGGTAGGTCCACGCAGCCTTCACATGCCAGCAATCATACGAATCATCATGCTCACACCAGAGCCGAAATTCTCCGTTTCCATTTCTTTTTATGTAAATATTGAAGACTCTGGAAGCTTCTCCAGGAGGATTCTCCTGAACCGTAATGTGATCATCCAGGACGTTGATGTGGAATAAGGGAGTGAGGCTCTTTGTCATTTCGACTTCCTCATCTGTCATTTTGAGATTAAGATCTTTCATTTCAGGGATCATGGGATTTGAAAGGTTTGCGATCTGTTCTGCTTTTTTTAGCTGTTCTGCAACTTCCCTGCCCTTGTCCGTAAGTGAGACAAAATACCTTCGTTTGTCATCTCTGCTTTCCTTTTTTGTAATGTATCCTTCTGTCTGGAGCTCCAATAAATTATATCTTAAGACATCGTAGCTGGAGACAATAGACTTTAGTTCTGTCATCATTTTCCTTCCTGAGAGAAGTTCTTCCAGTATTCGTCCTTTTTTTGTTCCTATCAGTGACATGTTGTATTATTCCATATTAGTTGGAAGAAATAAAATACACTTCCTATGATTATTCTTTCCATATATGGAATAATTAGATAGGTTAATATACTTTGGTGTATTAGTTCCAAATATGGAAAAAGAAATTAATCTAAAGCTAATACAGAAAGTAGAACAAAACGGCAGAATAACCTTCCCTGTAAAGGAAAGAGAAAAGTATGACCTGAGAGCAGGAGATTATGTGGAAGTAACAATAAACAAGGTAATTCGCTACGTGGAGGCGCCAGCATGAATCAACAAGAACTTAGAATGTCCCTTGTTGAGTGGACTGATAGGGCTCCTTTTAAGAAGCTTCCCAATGGAAAGCATGTTTATGAATGCCCTCTGTGTGGACAGCCCACGGCAAGGACGGAGTATGAGGGATATGTCGAGCTGGAGCACCATATAACCGATTCTCATCCTGAAAATGTCAGGGAGATAGATGGTCATACACCACACAGGGCAAGACTGGACTCAATAGATGAGAATCAAAGATCTCTGGAAAATTTTAATCAGAAAACATTGGAGGTGCTATAATGGCAAAAGGCGTGGAATTGAAAGCGAGCCAGTATCTTAAAATATGGTGCGAGGAACATCATTGTTTCCATGGGATGAGTTATGAGTATCTCCTCTCGCTTGTACCAGCGGAATCACACTCAATGAGGGGATTCTGAATGGTAAAGTATCTGAAGATCAAAAACAAGATCTTCAAAAAGATCTTCATGCAGCTCTACAAGTCAGGTGAGCTGCGTGAGGCTCTTTACTATCTTGACGGTGAGGACAGGTATACAGACTACTATGACCTAGTAGGATTATATTTCAGGGACGAAGAGGGCTATCAAAGGTCATTGTTTCTGCCTGTCCCTTTGTTAACTGGGAAAATGAGAAAGATACTCTTTGACAGCTTAGGCAACTACCACATAGTCTCACGGGAGTGGCACGATGATGGGATAAAGGATAAGCCATACCAGAATTATCCAGAGCATGGATATTCAACTGTAGAAAGTGCAGATGAAGAAGAAGTCGAGGAGGTACAATAATGTGCAGCCAATGTCCAGAATCATGTGAATGTGATTGCTGCCTTGGAGCATGCAGCGTTCATGAATGTCCAGGGTGTGGTGAAGATGATCCAGTTCAGTACGGGGTGAGGTTCTAACATGATAGCGATCATGGAAGATCTCCTGGAAGAAATCAAAAGAGCATGGAGCTCCTGTGGATTTGAGATCACAGATAACGAGATCTTCGAAATAGCTGAAGAGGTGAACTAAATGATAGAAAAATGGGAAAATGAGGAGGATTGGGATAAGTTAGAAAATTGGTGTGATAGAGTAAAGGAAGAACTTTTAAACTATACGACGGATAAGTTGTATGCAGGGGCATTTCAGACAAATTTATCGATGGATAAATTCACAGATGATCTGAGTGTGATTGTAGAGGATAGCAAACTAAAAATAGAACTCGATGAAAACTTGTATGAGACGTCAGATGTAAGAGATGAAAATATCAAGGTCATCAAGCATTTCGTAGAAGAACTATTGCCTTACTATAAGTTTGAAAAAGAGACTGAACCAGAGGATGCTGAACACGGATTCAGGCTTATATTTACCCTAAAGGAAGTGGAAAACTAATGCAAAAATGGAAAATGATTGAAAGGGAAATTAAACGAATCTTCGGGAAAGACACACAAGTAGAGCATATTCGGAGCTCCCATATGGTCAGTTTTAAGTTAGACCGCATAAACCTAAATGAGGATCTGCTTTCTAAGTTGACATCTTCTTCTACCATAGAGGAAATTTATATCTCTCCAAGGAGCAATTGGAAGGACAAGGCGTGGATGGAGTGCTTCGCATCAGGGAAGAAGGAAGACAAAAGGAAAACAAAGGAGGTGATCCAATGAACAAGACAGGAATAAGCTGGACTGACCTTACCTGGAATCCGGTGAGTGGCTGCAGTAAGGTTAGCCCAGGATGTCAAAACTGTTATGCTGAAGCCCTTTCACACAGGTGGGGAAGATCCTTCGAGGTAACTCTTCATCCGGAGAAACTAAGGGAAGTAAGAAAAATCCCGTCAGGGTCGAAAGTGTTCGTTAACTCAATGAGTGATTTATTCCATGAAAAAGTTCCATTTTCCTTTATCGATAAAGTCATGAGAGCCATTGAATCAAGACCGGACGTTATTTTTCAGGTTCTTACAAAAAGACCTGAACGTGTCATCGATTACGAATGGCCAGATCAGAATATATCGCCTCCGCTGCCCGACAATTTATGGTTAGGTGTAAGTGTCGAGATGGCAACCTACTGGGAGAGAATAGACCTGTTGAGGCAGTCAGCAGCTCGTACGAAGTTCATCTCTTTCGAGCCTTTGATTGGAGATGTAGGCATAATAGATTTCTCCTATATTTCCTGGGCGATTATAGGGGGTGAATCAGGTCCACATCACAGGCCAATGAATATAGAATGGGCTCGTAACATCGTAAAACAGGCACAGGATAAGAATGTGGCTGTCTGGA
>JAKBRR010000188.1 GCA_021845325.1 Thermoplasmata archaeon | reverse complement strand
CAAGCCGAATTTTAAATATTAAAGTTATATTCTATGCTTGAAGCTGGGGTAGCCTAGCCTGGTAAGGCGCAGGTCTGGAAAGCCTGTGCTCTCGTAGCTCGGGAGTTCGAATCTCCCTCCCAGCGTATTTATAAAAATCCGGGTAATGTATAAGTTAAAACGCTAATCAGGTCTTGAAATTTCTCTCATGATCTGGAGACTGGACTTACACAACTTTCTGTACACCATCAATGTCTGTTCTAAAGTGCGATTTTACACCTGCTGCAACGCAGTCTCAAGTGATTAGCCCCATATCCCTGAGATATCTCGAGGGTTTTGTTTCAACAACACTCCCCCAAGGCATCATCTTTAGTTTCGGATAAGAGAGAGCCAAAAGACGTCTGGATCGGGTCACGGCCACAAAAGCGTCTCGCTTTTCTTCATCAAGAGCTTTACCTTTGGCCCGATAGTCAGGGAATGTGCCCTCTATCATTCCTATTATCACTACGATATCAAACTCTGCCCCCTTGGCCGAATGCAGGGTAAGCAGAGCAAGTCCTTTTTGTGTGTTGGACTGCAATTCTGGTTGTCCAACAGTGCCAAGAAATGTGGTTAGAGAATGCGTTCCGCCGGGTTGCGTTTTTTGAAATTTGTCCCATGTCTCCTTCCACATATCAATATCTTTCATGGCCAGAAATTTTTCATCTGAATCATTAAGCCCTATGACATAGTCAGTTAGATGGTTTAACCCAGAGAGCAAATTGAAATCCTCTTCATTCCAACTCATCTCTTCTATTGATAAAATAATCTGTTGCCGAGAAGCTTCTGTGGCATACTCCCTTATTTTTCTCAGAATCTCAAGTCCATTTTTTGTTTTTTTCACTATGTCCTTTGCATCGGTATCAATGTCCCACCTACTCATAAGAATATTTAGGTGAAGCATGTCCCTTGGATTTGCGAGGATTCTTAGGCAAAGTTCAAAATCCTGAAAAATGCTCGATTCGCTCTGTTGTTGGGAAGTGATCGTTTTGAAATACGGGATTTTTCTTTCCTTCAAAAGCTTTTCAAATATAGATAGAACGTATCTGTTCCTTCCCATTACTGCACATCTATTCCAGGTAATGTCTCCTTCCACGTATACATTGCCATTTTTAACTAGATCGGACAAGTAGTTTATCACTTGGTTGGCTTCGTCTTCTTCATCTTCCCCCGGGATAAGACTAACATCTCCTTCTATTGGAAGAACCCCTTCTATTTTAGATTCGGGTAGTATGCCCTTTGCGGCCTGCAAAACTTTCGCCGACGATCTAAAATTCTCTTTTAGTTGAAATACTTCTGCCCCGAACTCATCTCTGAAACGGGACATGTATTCTGGGCTAGCACCATTAAAACTGAATATTGACTGATTTGGGTCTCCCACCATCATCACATTACTTCGATTCGCTCTAGATAAAGATGCAACGACCTCGTATTGTGCCTCATTCAGATCTTGGGCCTCATCAACGCAAATATACCTAAATTGTCTGCCGTACAGATCTACAATATTTGGATGATTTTGAAAAAGAGTGTAGGTTAAGACTAGGATATCGTCAAAGTCGATAAAATTGTATGATCTGAGCTCTTCATTATAGAGTTTGTATATTCTCTTTATATCCCCGGCTTCAAGCATTTCTGGGGTTGTCAAATTTTTCTTGAGGCTAGTTATCTCATCTAAGAATCTGTTTAGGCACTTTTCTTTGCCCTTCTTGTCCTTCGAGTTGGGTAACAATGCGATGTTCTCTGGTTCCTCCAGAACATCAGATAGAATTTTTATTCTATCTTCTGAAGATTCCAAAATCACTGGTTCAGTGTCTAAGCCAATTAGTGCACCATGTTTACGTAGAATTTCAGTGCAAAAACTATGTATTGTCCCAATATAAGTTCTTTCATCAACTTCCTCCACATTAGAAAGTCGCTCTATCATCTCATAAGCTGCTTTATTTGTGAAAGTCAAAGCCAAAACTCGAAAGAAACCATCCTTTGTCGAGAGAAGCCGTCTCACTCGTTCAGTGAGCACCCTAGTTTTCCCTGCTCCTGGACAAGCCCATACGAGGACTGGTCCATCGTCAAAATCAACAACCTTCTGTTGATCAGAAGAAAGTGGAAACTTCATGCTAAGCTCCTCCTCTTCTGGGTATCCCAAGGTCGTCAGAGACTTTTTCAAACAATTTTCTGATAAGTCTTGGGAATTTTAAGTTTTCATCATCTAATTCAGTAAAGGCAGTTGCGATTGGCGTGGCGTATATTATCTTATTCCTGTCTTTGGAAATCTCCTGTAGAATTTCATTTAGAGGGTCTTGTTTTTTATGCCATTCTTGTCGCAACGCTTCTTCATGGTTTTGATTCTGGGCTTTCACCGAAATGATAACCGCAATAAGTACATCCTTGTACTCTTCTGTCACTACGTATCGTTCAAAATTGTGACCATCTGGTATTATAAAGATATTCGGGGAAGAAACCTCTACATCAAACCTTGCAAGTTGATTCTTAAGATGTTGTACTGCAATATTCTCTCCATCTGAGAAAATGTACCAGGGAATGTCCAAACTCCTGGCAAGATTAATAAACGGACAATATCCTATTCCCTTGACTGAAATCATCGAGATCCCAAAAGAATCAGGGTTCGCATTCCAATATTCTTCAGCAAAAATCGGTAAAACCTGATCTTCGGTTTCTTCACCCTCATACAAAATCAAGGCCTTAGCAAACACAATTTCACCATGGCTTTGCATAACTTTTCTATCCAATTTGATTAGACTCTTCTCATCACCTAAGTCTAATTCAATCTGAGACACTTTTGTAGTTGCCCCTTCTCTTTTGAAGTGACGAAGGTACTTGAGTGGTGTTTGTGCAATGATCAGTGGAGAGTGGGAACTAACAATCACCTGTGTTGCCATTTCTTTAAGTTGCGCAAAAAAGACTCGCTCAACATGAGGATGAAGGTGTGTCTCCGGTTCCTCAACGGCCAAGATCGAGTGGGTTGTCTTAACCTGTGAGTTTGATTGCACCCATGTTACGTAAGTGCTATATAAGATGACCGACGCAATGCTTCTAGTCCCTGAACTGTGTCTGTATAAGGGAAACTCTTGGGAATCCCTATTTGCAAAGGTTATGTCTATCCCTTTGTTTAGATCCTGAATTTTGTTGGGTACCGGCCTGATGGATATGTTACCCTCATCTATTTTTAAGGAATTTTTTAGCCCCTCTAACCCAGCTTTTATATGATTTAGTGCCCTGCTTTCCGAGATCACTCCCTTGTTCAAGTCCTTCAGTTTTTCTTCAATTTCTTGTATTTTCTTTGGATCAATCCCCAATTCAGATGTCATTCGATTCCAAATTGAATTGCTTCCTTTCATATCATACAAAACGTCACGATTCGGGCTCATCAGATAGAAATTTAACGCGTTGATTTGACGCAAAGTTACCGCTTGCTTTGAGGTTTCGATCTTCTCTATGTTGATAGATTGTTTTTCCCATCTTTTGAGGAATTTTCGTTCTACATCATATACTCCATATTTCTGATTCCAGAACAGTCTTGTTCTGATGCCTACACAATCACTGTCCGTCTCATCCAAAGAGAGACCACTCCCCCAAAATCCAATCCAGTCATTCCCTCTCGGGAATTTGTGGATAAGATTTCCATTTTCATCTGTTGGTCTGATGAGAACATCGATGATTATCTCCCTATTTCTGGGGGGTGAAACATCGGTACTAGAAAGATAAATATCTTCCTCGGATAAATGGTGTGAATTTGCACCTATTCCTATGTCAAGCGCATCTAAGAAATTAGTCTTTCCTGCATTGTTTTCACCAACCAGAACCGTTAACCAATCCAAAGTTGTATCTATCTTTTCTAGGGACCTAAAATTTCTTATCCTAACCTCCGCTAACTTGATCCCGGTGTAGGTTGTTGTTTTATTCATGTGCATCTTTCCTTCGTTGCTTAGAATCAACTCTTGATATGTTGTATGTTTAAAAAATATTGTTTTCTAATTGAAGCGTAATATTTTGAGTTACCGCAAATCTCTCGTGAGATTGTTACTCTAAGGTGACGTGACCCAGGGGAGGATCAGTCTCTATGAGTTTCACTATCTTGATTTTTAGATCTTCCGGATACACGGGTAACTACAGACAATTTCTAAAAACCTACGAAACCCAATTTGTCATAACTATTCAATTAATTTAAAGAAAGCCATATTACGAATTTCTCAGAGTCAAACGGATTTTGATTTTTACAAGAAACTGGAGTTTGTAGAAATACTCCTTTGTGCTAAAGTTGATTATTATAATTTCCATACAGGAATGATTTCATTGATCAGGAACGAAATATCTCCGTTCATAACATTTACAAGATCTGAATGGACAAAACTCAGGGATAATACACCTTTAACCCTTACTGAAAGCGATCTGGACACGTTGAAAGGGATCAACGAAAAACTTTCAATGAGTGAAGTAGAAGAAGTATACTTGCCACTGAGCAGGCTCCTTAACCTTTACCTGAGCGCATCAAGA
>JAKBRR010000187.1 GCA_021845325.1 Thermoplasmata archaeon | reverse complement strand
TCTCATTATAAAGGTGGATTTCAACCATTTAGAAGAATATTAACCGAATGGAAATAAAGATTAACAATCCATAGACTGTTCAGACAAAGTTAACTGCAATACTGGATCACAGTCAAGAGGCACAATTCAGTTAAATCTGGAAGTGGCAGATTTCTATGGACGTCAATGTAAATATCTCTCCATTTCTGTCCAGATCCGGGATTTTCAATAGAAAACTGCATCTACTATCTATTTTGATAATTTTTGAGCGATAAATGTTAAAAATAATACAAAAACTTCTAAATTTTCTAATTAAATATTAATATGAACCAATTATGCTTCGAAAAAGTAAGAGTGATGTTCAACTGAACAGAACACGCGATTACTTGGAAAATAAGGGTGTTCAAAATGGAAGCTGAATGCAAGATATTCGGTGGAAAGGTATCTGCTCCAGAAGATGCAATAAAAGGGGAAATTGTTTCATGCTCTGACTGCGGGCATTGAATATGAAATAAATTCTACAGAGTCCGGAATCCTGATTCTGACCCCTGCTGAAGAACTAAAAGAAGACTGGGGAGAGTAAAAACTCATTATTTTTATGATTTAAGGTGTGAATGTTTGGTTACTGCTGGGATAGTAGGAGCTACAGGCTATGTCTCAGCTGTAATTATTGACAATGACTCTCTGTCTTCAAAGCTAGGTTTTGACGGTTTCTACAACAACCCTGTATTCGGAGCGTCGCACAGGGGTCTGGATGAGGTTGAAATATCATCGGTTGAAGCTGAGATATTTGCCTCAGTATCCAGAATTGCCCAGGATTTCATCATATATTCATCCGACGAATATGGCTTCCTGAAACTTCCGGATGGATTTACAACTGGAAGCTCACTGATGCCTAACAAACAGAATCCCGACTTTCTAGAAATGCTAGAGGGATATGCCTCTGAGGCACTTTCTGTTCTTAACCTCTCCATGACAATTGTAATGAACAAAACTACAGGATATCTCAGGTAATTCCAGATTTCAAAGGACCGCGTTATTCTTCAGACAGAGAGGCTTATTGAGATACTGAAATATTTAAGAGAATTGCTTTCCAGGACTGAAATAGATGTTTCCAAAGCAATGCTGGCAACAGGTAATTACTCTCATGCTACGGTGAACGCATTTGAGATTTTCAAAGGAGGGCTACCTTGGAAAGAATCCTACTCTATCATAGGAAAGAGGGTCAGGGATGGAGATAAACTAATAACCTACGAGCCAGAGGTTTACCTGTCATATTCAGAAGGAAATGCTCGTAAACTTGCTGAGAAGGCCCGCAAAGAGATTGAATCCCGCAGGAAACTGAATGAAAGGCTTGTCAGGGAAGCAGAGGAATTCTGTGCGGAAGTTTGATATTTGCATGTTCAGAGTTAAATAATCAGGTAATGCATCTCAACATCTCGAAGAGGAAAATGCTTTGGATTTTTTCTTTATCCTTTCATATTTCCGAAAATTTTCTGTTCAGCTGGCGTCACTGCAATAATAATCTCCCTATCCTTCTCCTTTATGGATAGATGATACAATATAATGTTCAATAAAGTGGGATATGGTAAACCTGACAATCCTGGTTTTCTAAGTGAGGACAGTCAGATTGCATTACTGCTTTTCAAATATATGTCCTTCAGGCTAAATGCGGACATTATATAATTCCTGTGGGAAACCCTGGCAGGTTTCATCCAAAAATTTTTGAGTCCTGTCAGGAACTGTGATTGCTGAGCTCTTTCTATGACATAAGTTGTAGCAAGCTCTTTCTCATTAACAGTCATGGTAGCGAACACGGGTCCTGAGTATCTTCTGATGATCTCATTGTAAAAGTCAGTGAACCATTTGGATTTGATTCTCACTTCAAATAGATTTTCCTTTCGATCAACAATTTCTGCCAGACCGTCTCCCAGGAGTTTATCTGAATCTGCTTTGAAGATCAGGTGATCATATTCAGAATTTGAATACGATTTCGGAATGAATGTTCCTCTATTTTGAAAAATTCCATTGTTCTGGAGACGCAGATCCTCATTTTCAAGATTCCACACAGTCTGTATCACGAAAAGATCTTCGAGCCCCTTTTCGCTTTTCGAGTACAATTGTAATATGAAAGGCAGATCATTATTCCGGTTTCCATGGTATACAAGCTCTTTCCTGAATAGGTGTTCGCTTCCAAGGAAATTAAGGACCGATTCCCCTACCTTAATTCTGGAGGAACGATGAAATTCAATAGTGATATAAACATCTCCATCGACCCGCAATATATTTGGTGAGAATCTACACCCGGGAATTGAGTTTATTTCATCATGAAATGGTATCAGGAATGATGGCAGTTCCATCTCCAACACTCCATTGCTGAAATTTATGGTCTCCCCGCCGCCCCATTTCTTGACGAATTCCCCAATATTTCTTATTTCAATCTCTGGAATCTGCTGGCCTATGTTCTGAACCACCAGCATTCTGCCATTTACAACAGACAACATTAGAAAACCAAATTTACCTATATATTCTATGTCCGCTCCACGCAGCCTTTTAGGGAGGAGATTCTCTATCTTTATTACAGTGCACATATCCAGAACTTCATTGCTAAACAATTTTATTCACCTTTTTTATATATTTTAAGCCCTTTATCGCAATCTGAATTGCTTTCTTGCATAATGCTTTTCAGAGTCAGATAGAATGAATTACCGAAAATTGAAATCACCTGATCCTTCCCGAAAAGACAGAGAAACCACAATATGGAAGGGTAAATTAGATTGTATGGTGGAATTTTTTCCCTTTGAACAGCCATCTCGCTGACTATGTCAGCTGCAGATATCGGGGTCCCGTCTACTATAAGATCAGTATTGTGCAGTGTGATAAGAAACCAGGACCTTGCATTCGCCAAAAGTTGCTCTCCGTTGATTGCTATAACTTTTTCTTTTTCAATTGTATCTAAAATCTGCATCCTAACTTTACGCAATTGATATTCTATCTCCCGCATGAAAATTGTTGGATGCATTTCCCTCACATTTCCAGCGGAGTTGAATATTTGAAACTTAGTGCTGGATGTCATGAATAAACATATTTCCATCTGAATATAACCTGGAGAATCACCCCTAGCGATTCAGAAGACCTCTTATCTAGGAAATAAGGCTTTCAAACTATTCATGAATCATTGCAGTTTATTCCTCCGCCTTCAAATATTTTACAAATGTAGGGATTTTATCCTCATTTTTATATATGTTGCAATTTGAGAATTAATTGAGGATTTGTTGGCCATTTATGTCAGGTGACATCGAGACAATTTTTTGAAATATGTTCCTCGCTGTGAACTGAAATTAATTGATTTGCGAAACTTCAATGGAAAGCGGGAAGAAGCAAAATGGATTTTCTTCTTATTCCGGGTGCATGGCTGGGCAGCTGGGTATGGGATGATGTTGCAGATATTTTGAGAAGGAAAGGGCACAGAGCTTTCGGGGTCACTCTAACGGGAATGGCAGACAGGGTGCATCTGGCAAGCCCTGATCTGACCCTCGAGGATGCTGTAAATGATGTTCAGAATATACTCAGGTACCGTGGCCTGAGAAAACAATGTATACAATGGATTGAGCGGGCCCGGTGGGATTCGGACCCACGATCACCGACTTAGAAGGACGGTGCCTTATCCAGACTAGGCCACGGGCCCAGACGCTTTAACGTTCGAATGAATTTTAAAGTTTCGCAACTGAAGCCATTTAACAAGATTCAATGTCAATACTGCTCTTAAGTTTTGAATCAAACAGTCATAACATAGAATGGCTTAAATTGCCTGATCATATGGAGAACTGCTGATGTCACATGAACTTTGAAGCGCGCCTTGTATTGCCGAAAGAGCAGTACACCAGGCATATAAAGGCCATAGAGCCTGAGCTAACAATGCCCCTTGGGAGATCCACCATAAGACTGGAGGAATCACCGGGTGATTTTTACATTTATATATCTTCTCCTGATATGGTTTCATTCAAAGCTTCCCTCAGTTCTCTGACAAGATGGCTGAGCTTGGTTGAGAGGGTTCATGAAGAGGTAAAGTAGATGGAACAGAATGTGAGCAATTATATCCAGAATCAGATAAGGCAGGTTCAACAGATTGAGAGCCAGCTTGAACAGATAGCAAATCAGAGATACCAGCTGGACAGCAGAATCAGAGAGCTGGACAAGACACTGAAAGAGCTCCAGGAGGTCTCCGAAGGCACTCCGGTATACAAGAGTGTTGGCTCTGTACTGTACAGGGTGGAGGACAGGAAGAAGCTTATTTCAGAACTGAGTGAGCAGAAGGAGCTCAGTGAAATAAGAATAAAGACACTTGAAAAGCAACAGAAGAGTCTCGAGGAAAAGTACAAGGAGCTTGAGGCAACCCTCCAGGCGAAATACGAGGAAGAAACTAAAAGGAGAGGTTCCAGCCAGTGATTGATCTAGTTGATGTACAGTCAGGAAAGCCTAAGTTTCAGATACCAATAGGAGAGGTTGGTGTAAAGGGAATACGATATCCGATCAGGATAGAGAGATCGGGAC
>JAKBRR010000186.1 GCA_021845325.1 Thermoplasmata archaeon | reverse complement strand
TGAATATAATGGTGAAATTTACACCTCAGGCATAAATACATTTGTCAATGATGAAATGCAATATGCTCATCTTGTAAATATCTTCAACGTGTCCGGATTCGCAACCATTTCACCTGAGGTGATTGCAAGTTCTAATCCTAACGCAATTTTAATAGATTGCTGTGCTTCACCATCATACATGTCTCAGGCTCCATTTAACTCTACGAATGCTGTAAAAAATCATAATTATGTACAATTCTTTAACGATACTTACTTTACAAATCCAGATTTCAGATTTGTCTATGGCATCCAGTGGCTTCTACAGTGGAGAGCCCAGGGAAATGCAAAAATGCTGTCAGAGTTAAGCGAGTTGCCACCGTTTCCCATAAAATTAACATACAGCCCTAATTTCAACTATGAGACGCCCACATGATAAGACTGGGAAAAATATACTCAAGCCTGAACCGATTGGAGAAAATTAATCGGCTGACTAAAACCAAATTTTTAATTTTAATTTTGTTAATGTTTGTTGCCACAATTATTTCTATTTTTTTAGGTGCCGTCAATGTGCAAGTAGAAACTATACTGAAAATATTCCTGACCCAGATTCCTCTGTTAGGAGGATATTTCCATTTCTCAATCAAACCATCCAGCTATGAGATCGTAACTATTTTACGCGAACCTACAATAATCGCGGCTCTTTTTATAGGTGCGACTCTGGGTGTAGGTGGTGCTGTTATTCAGAGTATTTTCCGGAATCCCATCACTGAACCTTACATTATTGGAATTTCCAGCGGCGCCACTCTTGGGGTTGTCCTTGTTCTGGCTTTCGGTATATCTCTCTTCGGACTCTATACTGAATCCATTTTTGCTTTTATTTTTGCCATGGCCATAGTTTCAGTCGTTTTTATGGTTTCAGTGAGATCCGGGAAGATTTCAGGGCTTTTCCTGCTTCTTGTAGGAATAGCCTTAAGCTATTTCGTGTCGGCCATTGTAGCATTCTTCCTCTTTTCAAATATAAAATTACAAAATGAAGCCTTTTTTTGGTTGCTTGGGTCAATAGGATTAATGACAACGCCGGAATTGATCATAACAATACCTATAATGACCATTGCAATGATTCTTACTTTTATGTATTACAGGGAGCTCAACGCGCTTCAAATGGGAGATGAATATGCCAGAAGCGTTGGCGTTAATGTTAACTTTTCAAAGGGGGCTTTTCTCATGTTGACAGCAATAAGCGTTTCGGCTGCAGTCTCAATCAGCGGTTTAATAGGTTTCGTAGGATTGATAATACCCCACATTTCCCGTCTTCTTTTCGGGGGATCGAACAAATTCGTAATTCCATCTTCCGCAATAATCGGGGCAACTTTCTTGCTAATCTGTAATGATATTGCAAGGAATATTGCTAAACCCGAAATACTTCCCATAGGGATAGTGACCGGCTTGCTTGGAGTTCCAATATTCATAATTTTAATGATGAAAATTTCAAAGGGTGCGTATGAAGCTTGAAATAAAGAACGTCAGTTTTTCACACCCGGGAGGGAAGTTCTCTCTTAAGGATATTTCGTTTACTGTGCAAAAAGGGACCATATTTGGCATAGGCGGAGAAAATGGATCAGGAAAATCTTCGCTTCTCAAGGTTCTATTTAAGCATTATCAACATAATGATGGCAGTGTTATTATCGATGGAATTAATATTTCAAAATTAAAGCAAAGAGAAATTGCCAGAATAATTGCATATGTGCCTCAGGAGACACCACTCCCGATGAATATGAAGGTCAGGGATATTCTTGAAATAGCTGCCTATTCTGCTGAAAATGAAAGTGGATCAATTGACAATGCTGAAGCACTGTGCGGAATAACAGAGTATGAAGATAGAGATTTTTCATCGCTCAGCGGTGGAGAGAAACGGATAGTGATGTTTGCTGCTGCTATTGTTCAAAATTCAGATATCATACTTATGGACGAACCTACCACATTTCTGGATGTTGAAAAAAGGATGAGGGTTCTTTCAATAATTCATAAATTAAAGGAGAAGGGAAAAACTCTCATAGGTGTTTTCCACGAAATAGATATTCTGAATGAACACTGTGATTCAATTATTTTGCTTAAAAATGGAAAATCTTTAATTTGCGGAAATCCAAAGGAAATTTTGAATGAAGATGTTCTGTCTGCGGCATTCAATGTAACATTCAAAAGATATGAAACACCATTTGGGACAAGATTTGAGCCTGTCAAACCCTTAGATCATAAATAATATTGAGCGGGCAATAGCCTATCATGGAATCATAAATATATGACCCCGGTTTCTATATCTATGGATATTATATCATTATTTGCAAGTTCCCTGAATAAAACAGTTCCGCTGAGGGTTGTTATATTTTGTGCTTTAAGCTTTTCAGCTTCGTCTCTCTTAAGCTGACCCTCCGTAATGATACCTTTCTTTCCCTTCATCAGGTTAATATCAATTTTGCCCTTTATCAGGATTATTTCCCCAGAATAATCAGGGTCAATGGTCAATTTACCCTTCAAATTTAATCCTGATCCAAACCCTCTTCCTGCAACATTACCAACGGTCATCACTTTTACTTCTGTTGTTCCTCCAAATACCATTTCCGGGATCCCTGAAGTTACCACGATCCTGTTGCCTGCGCATATCAATCCTTTTTGCCTGATCTGTTCAATAATCTGATGGATCGTTATACTATCAGGGGAATCGGAGTTTATAATTACAGGAATGACACCCCTTAACAAGGTAGTGAAACCGGCAATCAGGCGTTGACGAACCGCAGCTATTATGATCATGGATGGTCTTACTGCAGAGACCATCCTCGCGGTATTTCCGGTTCTTGTAATAACAATTATGGCATCGGATGAAACCTCATCAGATATTACTCTGGTAGCCTTCGATATTGAAAATGTTACCCTGTTACCGAAATATTCATCCGGACCGGGAAAATGTTTTACTTTCCTTTCAACATATTCAGCAATTCCTGAGAGTGTTTTAACTGCCTCTGCCGGATATTTTCCCACTGCCGTCTCTTCTGACAGCATCAATGCATCGGCGTTATCGAGAATTGCATTTGTTATATCAGAAACCTCAGCCCTGGTTGGGGTTTCTGAATTGACCATTGATTCAAGAATCTGCGTTGCCACTATGGTAGGAACTCCATTCCTGTGAGCAGTATTAATAATCTCTTTCTGTGACATACTCACTTCACTAAGAGGTACCTCCACGCCCAGGTCCCCTCGCGCTACCATGATTACATCGGATACAGCAACGATATCCCTGATATTGTCAAGGGCTTTTTTTGTTTCGATCTTAGCTATGATCTTCAGATTCCCGTTCATTTCCATTATTAGATCATGAAGATCATTTATCTGGCTGGCAGATTGCACGAACGACATGGCACAGAATTCAATTTGATGTTTTATTGCCAGTTGAAGGAATTGCCTGTCTCTTTCTGTAACAGATGCCAGTGGAACATATCTTCCAGGTATGTTTAACCTTCCCATGTTTTTTAATGTGCCTGAGGTCATTGCAGTTGCGGACAGTACACCCTTTTCCACCCTGTTTACATGAAACTTAACCCTTCCATCCATTGCTATGAGTGAATCTCCAGGTTCTATAACACCAATTGACTTTTCGAGGTTAATGGCTATGTCCCATGCATGGAATGTTTTGTCAGATATTTTATAATCCTTACCAGCTTTTATTTCAATATCACCGTCTTTTGTAAGAATTCTGAGTTCTTCACCTTTCAGATCCACCATAATTGAGATTATTTTGCCAGTGTCTATTTCAAGTGAATTGCGCATTTTTACTATATTTTCGATGCTTTCCTCTGACGCATGGGCAGTATTGATTCTTATGCAGTTCATACCTGAAAGAGCGAGCGATTTTAAGCTCTCATAATCTTCAATGGACGGTCCAATAGTTGCAATGATTTTAGTCAGTGACATATTTATCTAAAGTGAACTGAGACTAAAAACAGTTATGCCCTATCAATTCTAATTAGTTTCATTCAATGTTATTACTTTGATTTATGGAATCTCTTTCCACCAGTTGGGATAGCTCTGTAAAATTTAAGATTCTGTTACCCTGTTTTACACGACCAATAAAAAACGTAATATTGAGAAATATCCAGCTGGCGCTTAAAATCATAAGAATGCGAATCCAGAATCTCATTCCAGGAGTTACTAAAGCGGCCAGTGCCACGACGCCGAATATACCTATTTTAAGGATCTTCTTCGCCTCCTTTGACGTGTCAAATTGCGCCATTGAAATTTTCCTCCTCCTAGATTATGGGTATCCTAGATATAAAATCTATTGGTTCTTTGCTCTAATTTTCGTTTCTAAAGTTAGCATATAAAATAGATTAAATATTTGCAAAATTAATGAACAAGCTGAATCAGGCAAATTAGACAATGATAAACTAAAAATCAACGCTTTCTCCGGAACCTAAATAATAATAAGCTATCTCGGCTAATCCATGTCCAGACCCTCGACAATGGTTTCCTGCCGATCAAATTGCATTCCTGCATCTATGTTCTTTTCAATTGACTACAATTGTTTTTCTATCTTCCTTGCTAATTAATGGTGGCATTATAAGGGAAACCATAATCGTC
>JAKBRR010000185.1 GCA_021845325.1 Thermoplasmata archaeon | reverse complement strand
TGAAGTGATATTGTTCCTAAGTCTTCATCATTACTTTCCATCTCTAATCCTCTTCTTTAATATCTTTCCATTTTTCTACTAATTTTGAGTTAATCTTCAGGGCATTGATAAAGTCTTCTGTTGATTTGATTAGTTGTAATATACTATTTTGTCGGCCATGGACGATCCCCGAGGTAATTTCCCATAAGCTTAATAATGCATTTTTATCTTTGTCAAATTTGAGATTTATTTGATCATTACTACTTTTAACGCTTATATATAAACTTAATATTTTTTCGTAGAGTCCATCAGGTTGTACGGATGGTTCTTCAATTTCTTTGATTAATTTCGTTACACTTAGTTTAGTTTTTATAAATTTTAGCTCAATGTTTTCTCTCAGTTCAGTGTTTTCCTTCTTTTCTTTTTTTTCATATTTTTTGTATTTCTCTTTGTATTGATTGACTAGATTTTTATCACTATTTTCTGCGTCTTGACTTTTGATATAATTAATCATTGGCATATAATAAATGTCCGTTAGAAAATCTTCAAGAATTATTCTTGCACATATAGCAGCCCCATATACGTGCCCTCGTCCAAGACTACAAAAGCTTAAAAAATCCGTAAATCTTTCTCTATCAATGTCTGGTATACCACGCCTTATGCTGTTGAATGTTTCGTTCATTTCGCCTAATTTCGGGTCATGCCAATCCTGCTTAAACTTTATCCCTGGCTTTTTTCCATTTATTGACTCAGATTTTTCTATTTCGAATTTGTTTATATGATTGGAACTGCAAACTAGAATTATATGCTCATCTTCAAGACTATTGTTGTTATCATGATTTATTCGATTCACATAATTTGGATCCGTATACTGTATTACTTTAAACTCGTCATCATTATTTGAAATTCTACATTTCAATTTCTTCAATTCTCCAATCATATTGTTTTACCTCTCCATAATTTTTTTCAACATTTCTATCTTTGTTCTAATCCCCATTCCTTTCTCAGTCAAATTTAATTTCATCAACTCACACCACATCACCATTTGATTCTTACTTTTCCCGAAGTTACTGGCTCACGTTATTGTTTCTGTAATAGACGCAACAGCACTCTGGTTAACGGCATCAGTTACAAGAACTTCAACCTTGTAAGTGCCTGCATTGTTGAATATAAAATGCAATATTGATGAACCATTGAAAGTAAAATACAGCGTAGATGTGCCTCCTGCATATACCCTATAAATGTACCAGCTATATGAAAATGGGGAAATCCCATAGTTGATATTTGCAATAAAGCTAACACCTGTTCCAGCCGAAGCGGTTAGTTGGCTTGCAGATATGTTCACAGTCGGGTCCTTTTCTACTTCTATGATAACAGAATCAGTAGCGATCTTCCCAAGTTTGTCTTTCATATTTACATAGACATACTGCTGTCCAGACTGATTGAATGAATATGTAAAGTTAGAAGATGTTGATATAACGTTTCCGTCCCATGTCCAAGAGTATGAGTATGGCGATGTTCCTCCTGACGGCGTAGCAGAGAAACTAACGGGTGAACCAACGTCTGTGTGGGTAGTATTGGAGGAGGCAACCACGTATGGATCTGGATTAATTGTTGGATAGAGGGTATTCGATTCTACGGAATATCCAGATGCATCAGTCACCGTAACATACACTCCTCCGGGGTCTGCATAGAGCTGCATGGTCGGATCTGCGCTGGAGCTCCCAGAATAGCTCCATGTATAATAGTATGGGGCAGTCCCTCCCGACACAGAAGATATGAACGTTATGTTCTGGCCTGCATCAATCATGTTCTTATTCTCACTTATAGACACTGTCGGGTCCGTGTTGACTATCTCCTTGGCCCTAACAGTCGTCCTAGTGTGGTTACTGTCCATAGAAACCAGTAAAGATACGTAATAGGTTCCCGGGGATGAAAACGATGTAGTGAAAGTGGCCCCACTCCCCACGTTGTGGCCAGATGACCAAAAGAACTGAAGTGGATAGGGTGCTTTTCTATCAACTGAAACACCGAATGAAACGTTTAAACCCACATCCGTGGTCCCATTTCCAGTAATTGTAACCTTGGGAATGCTGGGACCAAGGTATACAGCACCAGAAATGACAGCATAACCAAATGCCCCTGACGACATTATAGCTACTGTAGCAACTATCAATAAAATTTTCTGCCTATTCTTCAAAACCAACGTTTTTCACCTCTTTTTTTATTCCTCCATCATCTCCTCTGTTTTACTTAGCATCCTTCCCATTTTTTGTTTCATCTCCTATAGTTTCGCCCCACACTTCATGCAATAATCTGCTTCTTCAGGATTTTCATATCCACAGACTTTGCAGAACTTCGTTTTCCCTTTATAACTGAGCACCATCCTCTGGACTTGCGGATATGTCCATGCAACTTCTACATGTACACAATCAAAGGAATTATCGTCCTCACACCATAGCCGAAAATTTCCATGCCCATTTCTTTTGATATAGATATTGAATATTCTTGTCTTTCCCCCATTTCTTGGGATTTCTTCTATTGTCACATGATCGTCCAGGACATTGGTATGGTATAATAATCGAAGTTCCTGAACGTGATTTGCGGCTTCCTCAGTAATACCTATTTTTGGAGAAGATTCCTCAATTTCAACGGAAGGGTTCTCTGCGATTTCCTGGGCTTTTTTGAGTTGCTCGGCAACCCTGCGACCTTTCTCTGTAAGAGATATGTAATAAGTTTTCCTAACAATCTTTTCTTCCCTTATGACTATTAGTCCTAATTCTTCAAGGTGTTCAAGGTTTGAGTTCAAAGCATATGAATTTGACACTATTTTCAATAGGGAAGTTTTAATTACTTCACCGTTACTATTTGCAAGATTTAATAAAATAGATTGTCCCTTACTGCTTAAATTCAGATTATCTGTCATTTTAATGATTTAATACAATTGATTCTGTAATATTACTTTGAGTGTTTCTATGTTCTACACAATGTAATGTATAGAGAACATAAGTATGTCACAATGAAAATCTCCGATATAGATCACGATAAACTGAGGAAAATAAAGCACGAATTTCTGGTTGAATCTTATGCCGACGCAGTGTCTAAATTGATTGAGGAACATGAGAAGTCTCAGAATCAGAAATTCTCCGGTGAGTTGGAGGCCTCTGCATGAAGGTTCAAGTCGAATGTTCTCCGGATATTTCGGAGAACCATGAGGATTGGTCAAGGAATGTTTGGAGTAGGGCAGGCCGATACTTGAAAGAGAGACATCCGGAATTGACAGGGGCTCCTTCGGTTCCATTTCTTGTTGATCTTCTTTTGAAGGAGGTCGGTTTTTGAATAGGAAACACAGATCAGGATCCACATACAAAACTACAGGAAATGGGGATAGATCGCTCTGAATCGGATGAATGGGATCTGAATGTAATCGCCGGTTGATTTTTGTGCATTTTCGCCGGAATAAAAGTGATCCAGATCGCCGGTTTAAGTTTGATCCATTTCATCATATGGAAGTGGATCAGGACTGCACGGGCTGGAGATGTGGAGAATGGGTGAAAGGGGTATGGGGTGGATCAATTATATCACGGCTATCTTGCACAACTCTTGACCGGCGTTTACACTGAATGATGGGGAGGATATTGAAGATGAGTGAATTCAAATCAGATCTCTCAGCATTGAAGAGGAAGATGACCGAATACTCAAGAGAAACACTGGACAGAACCGTTAGAAGATTAGAGAGATTCAAAAATCTTGGACTTGACATGTACCATCTCGATGAGGAATGGATCTATGAATACTGCGAGAGGGAGAGAAAAGAGGAAAGCTAACGAAGAGCCTCAGGGTCGAGATGAACGACCTCGCATTGTGGGCATCCTTCACAAATCAGAAGATAGAACTGCCAAAGTTCAAAAAAGAGCCATCGCCTGATCCGAAGTTTCCAACGGATGAAGAATATCATCATCTATTGGATGTCTGTAGGATAAAAAGAAATCAGAAGATAAGGGACTATCTAAAGCAGCAGGAACATGAGGCCAAGTGGTTCAAGATAGAATTGATTCTCAGGGTTTTAGGAGACGGTGGCATGAGGGTCTCTGAGCTTGTAAGGATAAATACGGAGGACTTTTCCGACAAAGGAGTATTCATAAGATCTTCCAAGAGAGAGAAGAACAGGTTCGTGGCATTGAGTCCACAGACATTGGTCATGGTGAAGGAATACATCGATTCATGGAGAAATCCTTCCGATCCAAAGGCATTCTTAACAGGAGACTACGGAAGGATCACAAGGGCTGTTGTCACGCAATACGTAAAAGAAGCAGGCAAAGCATCAGGATCAGGGTATTTGCACCCACATGCACTTAGGCATTACTGCGCAACCAGACTCTTACGGGCTGGAATTGATATAAGGAAAATACAGGTCCACATGGGCCATAAAGATATCTCCAGCACTCAGGAATATACCCATTTATTGGCACAGGATGTCCAGACTGAGATATATAACCTTTACGCAGGGGAGCGGGAACCCCGTTTTTTTCCCGAAATTGAGGAGGCAGTAAAATGTGTGTTTTAGAAAGAAAAAATGAAAAGAAGCTAGGGTATTCGTCAGAGATGGGGACACTGGGATTTGAACCCAGATCTGCGGGTCTCTTCCCGG
>JAKBRR010000184.1 GCA_021845325.1 Thermoplasmata archaeon | reverse complement strand
CATCGATCGTTTGGTAAGGTGTTGCATAGCTTAATGCCTGTCTGAAAGTTGTGATGTTAAGAGGCGTTTCGTTTTCATTTATTCTAACTGCACAGAAAACCTGAGATGGTTTTACATAGATATACGCTCCGGGTGTTCCTTTAACCAGTGACAGGAAAGACGGTGAAACTGGAAGTAGGTCCAACTGACCCTTGGTAAAAGCCGCAACCATAGAAGACTGTGAAGAATAGTATGGCTGATAAAATTCGTAGATCTTTGGCGAATACTGTCTCAGTCCACTACTTTCATTTGCATACTGCGCAAAGAAATGCGGGTTTACATAAAACTTGTCATATTGGTTAGGTACAATTCCACCCTGAGGCATTCCATATCCATTAACTAGCATGAATGGTCCGTCTCCAACCAATCCAGGAGCTGAACCAGTTGCAGTGTTCCATCCAAGGTCCCAGCCATAATATCCGTTTCCAGAAGAAATTCCTGGGGTGTAGTTGAATAATCCTTTAACACTTGTAAAGTCATGATGCACCCATATGTGATATGGCAGAATGTATGATTGCAGTGAACTGGACTGGATTAACAGTGTTGGCTTCGGTACAAATACCTTGACTGATAGATTTCCATTTGGAATGACGTTAACTACTCCAGGCCATCCACCCAGAGCAGCTTCCAGTCTCCAGCTAAGAACAACATCAGCAGACTGCAGATAATACTTTTTCATAACGGTTGGTGAATAGCTTGTATATGTGTGTGTGAAAGGTGCTCCTGTTGCATTGTTATAATCAACCTTGTTCGAGAAGGTGTATGTTTGTGAAGCATTTGCTTTTGACCAGTCCGTCCACTGGACATACGGTCTCAGATTTACCGTGTATACATATGAGTAATTTACCATGCTACCTGTTTCAATGTCAAAGGTTTTATTGTTTGACGTGACGTGAGTTAATGTATAGTTTGTTGCCAGCCATGGTTCAATCTGTCCATTAGGCATTGTTTTGTATAAACTTCCATATATTAACTGATAGATAAACAAATCACCAAATGTTATACCTGTGAATGTATTCAAATCGCCTATAGTATAGTCTAAACCACAGGTGAACGTTCCATTGGTATAACCGGGCTCTTGCATGGTAGTTGTTGGCATTTGCCACGGAGTTGCTGATGAACTTTCAGGCTGCGCACCCAACTGACTAATCTGACTAATACCAGTATTTGCTGAGGATGTATTAATTGGTACTGATGCTCCAAATACAAAAAATGCGGAGCCTACCATTAACAATACCATAAATACTGATAAAACAATTTTCTTATTTATCATTCGACTGGAATCTAATTACATATTAATAAACATTTTCATGAATTTTTTTACAACATAAAAATTTTAATAGGCGTAAGCAATTCGGTTTTTATCGTTAATTTATAAATTCTATGTGTTGATTGCCAGTTTCAAATTATTAAACTTTTTACAAAATAATAACTAATTATTTTATACATTCCATCGTATTCCTTATTCAATTTCAAAAATTTAATTATTTGATTCCCATTTCTTTTTATGGAAATACATAAAAATAATTTGATTTCTTACTGTTTTATGGATTCGGATGGTAATGAACTCCAGTCAATTAATGGAGACTTGCCACTGATACCTGCTTCAAATATGAAATTGGTAACCTCCCTATGTGCACTGGAATTACTTGGACCTGATTATGTGTTTACCACAAAGTTTTATTCGGCGAAAAAAGATCTGCACATTTCTGGAGATCCGACTTTCTTTTTGAACAGAAGTGAATGCAAGAATATAATGAAGGAATTAGACACAAAAAATCCAGACCCTATTCATTTTGAAATGCCGAGAATTGACAGGGAGTTTTACAACAGTGACTGGGTTTATGGTGATTCAAAATATAGTTATCAACCAAGAATTTCAAATTTTTTCGTTGATGAGAATTGCGAGATTAAAAAGGATTTCAAATTCGATGATGCTGATTTCAACTATATTCATCAGAATGAACATTTATTTCTGCCTGTTAAAAATCCTGATAGGAATTTAGTAGAGGCATTTTCAGGCCAGAAAGATGTGAAAATAATGAGGCCCAGTGCGTCTATAGGTAACAATTTTCAAAAAATAAGTGTTCATAAGGCAAATATAAGGGATGTTCTGAGACATATTCTTTATGAAAGCTGTAATTTTTATGCTGAAGTCATATTCAAGTATCTTTCCAGTTCAGAGAAATCAAAGGGAACATGGAAAGACTCGTCTAGTCTGATTATGGATTATCTTTCTAAGATAAGAGGATCTGAAAATGTAAGAATTACAGATGGGTCTGGACTTAGCAGGGAGAATTATCTAACTACTGGATTTCTCTCTAACATGCTTCTGTATGCAAGGAGAAATTTTGGTAAAAGTTTTATAGAATTGATGCCGACCTCAGGATATGGAACACTCAGGAAACGTCTAGATTCGTTGAAGGATTTTGGGATTTATGCAAAAACCGGAACCCTATCCGGTGTTTCTGCTCTCAGTGGTTATATTAGTTCATTGGACGTTACATTCTCAATAATTATCAATAACAGCCTAGATGATGGAGCAATTCGCCAGAAAGAAATAGATGGAATTTTATCAGAGTTTATCAATGGGTATAAGAAAAAACATTATTCCTGAAGATGTAAATTTCTATTTTCCCTTTTTCATTTGAGCGGCAACTACTGGAAAAGAATTGTTGAAATAATTCATCTTTTCTATTTTTTATAATTGTCATGGTTCAAAAGTGATAATGACATTATCTGAAATTTTCTTGTGATCTTGAAACCGTATCTTGAATACAAATGGGAGGCCTTCTCTGATGTCCAGAGAAAATATGCATGCCTGATCCCATTTGCTTTCATGTTGATCAGCGTGGTGGTTAATAACCTGCCCCCGATCCCCATGGATCGGTAAGCTTCCAGAACCTCGAAACAACCAAATCTCTCGCCCGGAGAAAATTCAAATGGACCTTCTCCACTTGCGTACATGGAATAACCAACAATCCTATTATCCAGTTTTGCAATTGAGATTTGATCCAAGCTTCCATGTTTTATTACACCTTCAACTCTCAGATAGCAATCATAGGGAAAATTACTTCTTACCATTTTTAGAAGTTCTTCGGTTTCTTCAATTTTTAAGTTTCTGATCTCTGCTTCATTTTTTTCCTTTTGAGTATAGTGGATTTCTCCTATGTCTGCTTCCATAGCCAGGGCTTCTGAATCTAAACTGAAACCAAGTTCCGTGAGTAAGTCATAAAGCTCAGGATATTTCTCTTTATCGATGCCTGGAAAAAAATATCCAGGTGAAAAATTGGAATAATATATTCTTTCAATACCCATATCCCTTGCATATTCTATTTGCTTCTTCAAAAGTTTAATAAATTCTATTCTATCGGTGAATCCAGCACAAATTACCCATGCTTCCTTCCCTGAATTTTCCTCTCTGGGCTCACCCCTTCTTTTACATAGAAGCGAGAAGGCACCTTCATTTACCTGCTCACCTATTGGAACCACATGTGGATTTTGAAAATATTTCCTTTCCAGCTGAAATAGGGATGTTGGATCAAATTTATAGAACTTATTCCAGATTTCCAGTATTCTTTCTCTTTCTATACCCTTAATCATTATTTTTGGAATCCTTAAGGCCTTAACTACATTTTCTATAAGTTTACCATGTGAGTGAACCTATCAAACTCTCGATTGTATTTATTTGAATTGCTTAACTTAAGGGAACTGAATTAAGAAGATGAAATGCAATAAAGTGGGAACGATTTGAAGCCTGAATGGATAAGACATACTGGTTATGAGTTTAGTGTTTTTGTGATATAAAAACTTTAATAATAGAGATTGAATATTTATAAAGCACATCGAGATGTGGTTCTAATGTGCCGCATGTTTTCTTTGTCTGGCGATTTCTCTAATGAATACCGAAAAATAATGACATCTTTTCTTGACGTCACCAGACACGATCCTCTTTCTACGAACAGCGATGGAAGTTTCACGTCTCACGATCATGGTTATGGCTATGTCCACTATGATAATTCTTCTCTGGAGTTTTTCAGATCAAAAACCCCTGTTTTTGAATCACTTATTTCAGACTTCACGTCAGGACAGTTTATCATGCATGCGAGAAAAGCAGCCCCTGGAGAACCAATTGGGACACTGGAGAGTCATCCACATTATGAAGTTGATGAAGATTATGAGGTATTTCTCGCGCACAATGGGTGGTTTGATAAAAAGGCAATTGCCATGGAGCTTGGCATTAATAACTATGGAAGATACGTGGACAGCCAGCTATTTCTTAAGTATGTTATTTCATTCGATGGTGAATTCAGAAATCGTCTGGAAAGAGCCCTCTCCTTTGCTAAGGAGAAAGAATTGATAAAGTCAACTGCCAATCTGATGATTCTCTCAATAGATCGTAACACCCGGGAATCAAGGCTATATTACTATACTGATGTTAAGGAAGGTCGGGAATATGGCGATTATGTGAGACTATACCACGGGAAGACTGACCGCTGGAATGGAGTGTTTTCCTCAAGCATTATACAATCTGATTTCTTCCCGAAAAATGTATCTACGGAAGAAGTGAAGAGAGGTGTTGTAAATGAATTATAATTTTCTGTGAAT
>JAKBRR010000183.1 GCA_021845325.1 Thermoplasmata archaeon | reverse complement strand
AGTGGATAATCATGAAAACAGAAGAAAAATAAAGGTTTACCGGGATGGGCTCCTCATTATTATTACCGTTATAATGGCCACTTCCGCATTATTTGCCAATCAGTGGGAAACGCCAACATTACCTCTATACCTTACTAGATTCTTGAGTATACCTGAGGAATTTATTACTATTTTGTATGCTATTAATACAGTAACCGTCATCATGTTTCAATACCGCCTGAATATAATTGCAGAAAAAATAGGGTATGTCAGGAGTTTTTCCCTGGGACTGATTCTATATGCCATGTCGTTTATTGTTTTTGGTCTTACCGGCAACATTATACTTCTTGCACTGAATGTTGTTCTTCTCACACTTGGGGAAAGTCTTACCAATCCTTTCTTCTCAGTAACAATTTCAAGGATAGCTCCAGTTGATAAAAGGGGAGAATACTTTGGATTCAGTTCTGCAATCTCCGGTATAATAGGAACATTTTCACCATTCGTCGGTACGCTGTTCCTCACCATTTTCTATAATATTCCTATTGAGATGTGGGTTTCCTTTTCATTGATTACCGTCTTCATGGCCTTTGTGGCTCTTTTAACAAGGAGTAAAATTCTGGATCGTGAAAGAGAGATAAAGGCAAGCACTCCTTAAAATCCAAAACAGAAAATATATACCAAGAACGTATGGTCGAAACAATGGATGAGATTGTATACCGCCCAGATAAGAAGTTTTTGGAAACTACCAACATTTATGACCTGGCAAAGAGACTGAATATCAACAGTATTGAGGAACTCTATGATTTTGCGGATAAGGAAAGGAAAACTTTCTGGGATTCAGTGGTTGAACACTGCGATGTATCTTTCTTTAAGCCATACACAAAAACTATTGAAGAATCAGATGGAAAGGAGTGGACCGAATGGTTTAAAGACGGGAAACTAAACCTGTCTTATAACTGTGTGGAGAAGTATAAAGATTCAAAGGATCCGGCCATAATATGCGAATTTGAGGATAAGAGGAACATTGTTATTTCATATGCGGATTTAGATTCAAAAGTTGGCAGAATGGCAGCTTTCCTAAGGAACTTAGGTATAAAGCGTGGAGACAGGATTGGCATATTTATGCCAATGATACCTGAGGCAATTATTGCTATGTATTCAATAATCAGGTGCGGGGCTGTTGCTGTTCCAATGTTTTCAGGTTACGGCAGAGAAGCAGTTGAAACACGAATCAAAGATTCGTCCATACGATTCCTTTTCACCGTAGGATCATACAAAAGAAAAGGGAAGGACATTCAGATGGCAAATTCTGTGAGAGGAATTGAAGGAGTTACACTAATAGTAAAGGGAGGTAAGCAGGAAGGAGATCTGGATTATGACCTCGCAGAGAGCTTCAAAGAATATTTAACATCTGAACACATGGACAGCGAGGAACCAGCAATAATTCTCTACACTTCAGGAACGACCGGAAAACCCAAAGGAACCGTTCATGTCCATGGGGGAACAACAGTAAATATATTGAAGGAAGTCAAATATTATTTAAATTTCAAGAAGAATGATATTCTTTTCTGGATCACGGACCTTGGATGGATGATGGGGCCATGGTCAATAATTGGCGCAAACGGTTTGAAAGGAACCATTTTCATTTACCCTGGAGCAGTGGATTTCCCAAACGAGGAGAGAGTCTGGGATATGGTTGACCGAAACAGGATCACCATTCTCGGGTTGTCTCCAACATTCGTCAGGACAATGAAATTCAAGGGAATTAAAAGGAAGTTCAATTACATTAAAGCGTTTGCTTCCACAGGGGAACCTTGGGATAACGAATCATGGAACTATCTATTTGAGACATACGGTGGATCAAAGATACCCATTTGCAATATTTCCGGAGGAACAGATATTATTGGCTGTTTTCTGGCGTCAACTCCTGCAACACCTCTAAAACCAAGATGCCTTTACAGGGGATTGGGAATGAATGTATCAGTGCTAAATGAACAGGGCAATGAGGTTTTCAATGAGGTTGGATATCTCGTATCAAAATCTCACTGTCCATCGATGACCAGGGGGATCCTCGGTGATAATACCAGATATATTGAATCATACTGGTCAAAATTCAAGGGAAACTGGTATCAGGGGGATTGGGCTGAAATGGATAAAGACGGCTATTTCTTCCTTTATGGGAGAGCGGATGAAGTCATAAAAGTAGCCGGGAAAAGAGTCGGCCCAAATGAGATAGAAGATTCTGTGAATTCAGTAAAAGGAGTTGTCGAAAGTGCAGCCACGGGAATCCCTGATCCGATCAAAGGGGAGGCAATAACAATATTTTACACTGGAAACGCTGGAGATGACACATTAAGATCTATAAAATTACAGGTCGAAAAAGATCTGGGAAAGTCTTTCAGTCCAAAATACATATTTCATATGGATGCTCTTCCAAAGACAAGAAGTGGTAAGATAATGAGAAGAGTCGTCAGAAGTACATTCATGGGGGAAAATCCAGGAGATCTGACAGGAATAGATGATCCCTCCCTTCTGGAAAAAATTAAAAGTATGGGGTTCAAAACCCGTCAAAACAAGGATAGCGACTAGACTACATACATAAGCGCATACAAAGAAGGTTCTTATATGATTTGTCATTAATTTAATTGTTGCAGCATGTATACAAAAACTATATTTCATGAGTGCTACGCTTAATTAATGTTCATAATCAATTCTAAAATATAACAGGATTGAATGAACACCATTTTTTTACTTAAAATAGGATTACGCTCTATTTCATAAAAATAGGAATTTCTGAAGGGTGGGAAGTTAACCTCACTGTATAAAACCGTTTTCTCAGCATTTGATTTAAACAGATTCAATGGCAAATCAGGATAATTTTTTCTCGTAAGGCATGTCAACACACAGGTCAAAGAAATGTTTAATAAGAAGATAAAATATAGAAGTGGTTCATATGACCGTTCTTAAAAGGGAAATCCTCTTAAGGGCTCTTGAGAACACCTATGGTAAGAAAGGCATGGCCAAGGAGGATGTTTCTGAGCTCTGCAATTTTCTACTATCCTTTTTTGGCTATGAGGATTATGTACTCGACAATGTCCTATCTCCTCCTGAAAGAGATATTTTTTACAACCTTGAAGAATACGGCTTTCTCATGACCAGCAGGGAAGAAGTAACCATAAGCAAGGGCAAAACATGGAGAATAAATCAGTGGGCATACATAAGGAGCAATATATTGAAAATGTCCAACGAAATTAAAGTAGAGGAACAGCCTTACAGCATATATGACGAAGTTTTTAAAGATCTGGAAGCATTAAACAACGATTAGAAAAAAACTATTTTTTTATTAGATTTTTGTAACAAAATCATTCGTATATTTAGGACGCAATGTAACATTCTATATAGAATAACTAGATACTGCAGAAAGGTGGTTTCCTGGAACAACGATTGAGGTTTCGGGCCTCGATTTCAGGTATGAAAACGGTTTCAAAGTATTTCACGATATTAACTTTTCAATAGATACAGATAAGTTCACTTCTATTGTTGGCCCATCCGGGGTTGGAAAATCCACACTTCTCAGATTACTTGGAGGTTTTGTAGAACCGGAAGCAGGGCAGGTATTTTTGAATGGAAAGCCAATACTGAGACCCACTCCTCTGGTGGCCATGGTTCATCAGTCGATCGTTACATTTCCATGGATGAACGCCCTTGAGAATGTTATGCTCTCTCTTAAGAACAAGAGATTATCCAGGGAAGAGGTTAAGAGTACTGCGATGAAATCTCTTGAAATCGTGGGACTGCAGGGTTTTGAGGAACTTTTTCCAAAAGAGATGAGTGGAGGAATGAGGCAAAGAGTTGCCGTTGCCAGAGCTCTTGCTGCAGATCCTTTGGTTTTATTAATGGATGAACCGTTTGCTCATCTTGATGAACTTACAGCTGAAGGTTTGAGACAGGATATTTACAGTATTCTGTTTAACACTGAAACGAAGTTAAAATCTGTTATAATGGTATCGCATAACCTCACAGAGGTGGTCGAGCTTTCTGACAAAGTCATAGTTCTTAATGGCTCACCGGCCACCGTAGTTGGAAAAATTGACGTTAATATGCCACGTCCCAGAAGTCCCAGAGAACCTGAATTCGATCACTATCTCGATCTCCTGTATGGTTATTTGACAAAGGCTAAGGTGAAGACCAGTGAATGAGATTCTTCTAATAATTCTGGCGGTTTTAGCAACTTCTGGAAGAGTTCTTGGGCTTATAGGTTTTTCAATCGTTTCAGGATGGTTTCTGGCATATATTGCAATCAAAAACCGATGGTTTGAATCCATATTCATATCCATAAGTGAAATATTTGAATCAGTGCCAGTAATAGCATTTTTTCCAATAGTTCTGGTTATATTTATAACGAATGTGGGAGGGGAACTTGGTGTCGAACTCGCGGCTGATTTTCTTGTATTCACAGCAGTTGTATGGAACTTATGGCTTGGTGAATATCAGGCTTTTAAAACGATCCCCAAGGAGATGGTCGAAGTTGCAGACAATTACAACTATTCTTTGCTGGAGCGTTTAAAATTTGTATATATTCCATTCTCCATACCAAGAATTGCGGCAAACCTCTTTCCAAGCGTTTCCGATGGATTTTTTTATATAACAGTCAGTGAGGTATTCAGCATTGGG
>JAKBRR010000182.1 GCA_021845325.1 Thermoplasmata archaeon | reverse complement strand
TTCTGTACGCAAGCTGTTTTGGATGAGCCAATAACACCATATGGAAAAGGCTTTCAAAGAAGAGGATTCTTATCTCTGGAAGATAGCATAAGTTGCCTGACTATAGGCCTGGAAAAACCTCCCGAACATGGAGAATACAGAGTTTTTAATCAGTTTGATGAACATTATTCCGTTAATGAACTTGCAGAGATAACATCATCAACTGCAAGAGACATCTTACATAAAAGCGGTAAAATTGAACACGTAGAGAATCCCAGAATAGAAAAGGAAGAACATTACTATAATCCTGAACATTCAAAACTGAAAGTTCTTGGCTATGAGAGGAAAAGAGCTCTTAAAGAGGAGATTATACTTATGCTCAAAGACATAGAAAAATTCAAGGGAAAAGCTGATACTCTAAGGAGTGTCATCAGACCAAAAACTGTGTGGAAAAATAGTCCAGGATTGGACAAATGAAATAGAGCCATTAGGGTGATAAATTCCAGAACCTCTAAAAAATTTATAAATGACCGTTGAATCTGTGTGTAATGTCAATCAGGGAAATTTTGAGAAGACCCTTGTTCATTCGAGTCCTTTCTCTATCAGTAATTTTAGTGATATTGGTATCATTCTTCGGTATTGGGATGGTGCCACACCACTCTTCAATGAAAGCAATATATAACCCGAATGCTGTTACTACAAACTATAATAACCCGGTCAGCGAGAACCAATGGTCTCCAATTACGGCAGCGGGACCTGGTCCCAGGGCTAATGCCAGTATGGCATACGGTTCCACAACCAGTGGTGTGATTCTATTTGGTGGCGAGATCTTTAATGGCCCAAATACAACATTTCTAAATCAAACGTGGCAATATTACTCGGGAAGCTGGACAAATCTTACCAGCTCGAATGCACCCCCTGCAATGATAGGAGGATCAATGCAGTATGACCCGTCTACCGGATACATATTACTATTTGGCGGAATGAACAAAACCTCGTATTTCAATCAAACGTGGATTTTCACAGGGAAAACCTGGTCAGTTTTGAACTTTTCAATACATCCTTCATCACGGGCTTTCGGGGCCATGAGTTATTCACCTGCGCTGAACGCCATAATCCTTTATGGGGGAATAGGACCAAATGGATATCTTAATTCCACATGGGAATACAAGAATAAGTGGATCAACATAACCAGTGAAAGTAAAAAAATGCCTTCCATGGATGGATCTGAGATGGCGTATGATTCAGCCGGTTATCCCATAATGTTTGGTGGTTATAATTCAAGTTATTCTGATTCCACCTGGATAATGAGCAGTTCCTTGACATGGAATCAAATAAGAACAATAAACAACCCTGGGTCAAGAGCTTTTGGAGAATTGAAATTCTATCTTTTAGACAATATGACAATTCTGTTTGGTGGAGTGAACCCCAATGGTCCTGTTCAGGGAACCTGGGAGTTTAATTTATCTTCCAATACATGGACAAGCGTTCAATTGAGAGGGGCTGAACCCAATGTCTACTTTGGCCAAACAATGGCGCGTTATGAAGCAAATTCAACTCTGATATTGTTCGGTGGTTCAAGTGGAAATCAAACTTATTCGACTGCCTATTCATTTGCAAATATTACAGAGTATTATGTTGTGTTCAAAGAATCGGGCTTGCCATCCTCGACAGAGTGGGGAGTTCAACTGGGCAGTACCTTTGTGAATTCCACCTCAAGCAACATTGGCATTTTGGCACCTACTGGAACCCAATGCTTCAACATTACAATGGTTCCATCAGGGTATCAAACGTCCCAAATGACTGGAAATATCACAGTCTATTTTGAGGAGCTCAATGAGACCATAACATTTACCAAGATTCCGGGTTTAGTCTATTACTTCTATGGGGCATTTGCAGGAGCAGGATTGGTTGTTCTTGCTCTAATCGTAACCGAAGTTATGAGAAAAATGAGCAAGAAATGAACTCTGAACCAAATCTTTTAAACAAGACGGATTTGGGTTATTCCTATTTTTCATAGCTAAACTGGCAACAATAATTAAATAAAATTTATTTATTCACGGCAGTGCGCTCAAAAAATATAAGTATGGTTTTATCCATAATAACAGCAGTTTCATTTTTGATTGTTGTTCCGGGAATAGGAAGTAATCATGAAATCCAATTTACTACAATGTATTCAACATCAGATGTGTTAAATCAAAATTTGCCACCATGGTTATTTAACTATTCTTACTCGAACTTTACATTAAATGATAATGGAGTCTACCAGCGTATAGGAATTATGATATCTGATGTCAATACAGAGTGTGGTATCACTTCTTATTACGAAAATATGAAAGCTGGTCATGGTACATGCGATTCCAGCCTCTCTTACTGTTATATAAATACCTCCATGAAACTTTTTCCAGGGGCTTCTGCAATGGTTCTGAATTCTATCCACAATGGAAAAAATCCATATAAAAATGATACTAATAACATAATTAACGCGTCCCTAAGAATTAATTGTGCTGCCCATTATATGAATAGAAACATTACCGTGGATAAACTGTTTTTGAATGAGACCTGCAAAAACAGTGGAACTAAATTTAACATACGCAAGACATACGATTGCCTAGATGCATATTCAGGGCTGCCATTGAGATTGAACAAAACATATATGGGAAATTATAGCAGTGAATATTGTAATTATGCCTTATTTTCTACAAATGTAATGCTCAATGGTTCCATCACGGGTAGCGACAATTCTCACAATTCCCAGAATTATGTACCATATTATGAAATGCTTATAGGGGGTTTTGCTGCCGTAATAGTTATTTCAACAGCAGCGTTAACATTGAAAAGAAAGCATTAAGCATTTCACCTATGCTTTGCGCTTAGCAAAGATTATGATTGATCTTTGGATTAGGGTTGATGAAGTTAACGGTAGCTCATACGCCAGACCCTGATGACGCCTTCATGTTTTATGCAATGATAAAAGGAAGGATTGATGTCAGTATGGAATATGAACAGGTTATTGCTGACATAGAGACATTGAATATTGAAGCCAGGAAAGGAACTTATGATGTTAGTGCTATTTCCGGAAACGCATATTCCGAAATTCACGACAAATACTTCCTGACTGCATCCGGTGCCAGCTTTGGATTACATTATGGACCGGCAGTAGTAGCGAAGAAGAATATAGATCTTAAAAATGCCATAATCGGTACGCCGGGTTATGGGACATCTTCTCACCTTCTGTACAGAATGTTTGTCAACAAAGATGCTAAGTTTAAGGCAGTCCGGTTTGATCAGATTCCTGATGCAGTTATTGCAGGAGAAATAGATGCAGGAATAGTAATTCATGATGAACAGCTGACATTTCAGGACAAAGGGTTAGTGAAAGTTGTGGATCTATATGAAAAATGGATAGAGTATTCAGGAGATTTACCACTCCCTCTAGGCTTTAATGCGATCAAGAAATCCCTTGGAAAGGATGTAGCCGCCAGGTACAGGGCGGATTTTGAGGCATCCATAAAATATGCACAGGAACATGTTGAAGAAGCCGCAAGATATGCCATGAAATACGCAAGATATGAGAATCTGGAACTGGAAACAAAATTCATCAAAATGTATGTTAATGACCTGTCCATAGATTTTGGAAAACCCGGTAAATTGGCACTTGACCTATACTTTAAAAAAGCTTTTTCAATGGGACTGGTAAAGCCATTCAACATTGAAATAGTCTGAAAATATTAATCGAAGGGAATAAAATGGAGGCAGGAGAGGAAAAAGCAATCCTTCCGAAAAGGGGCTATGATACCTCTCATCTCTGGTATATTTCCTTTTTAGTGGCAAATATTTCTGGAGGTTTGATGACGCCTCTTATGCCACTTTTTGTAACAAATTATCTCCATCAAAATATAATATATTATGGAATTACATCGTCTGCAGCATCCACTGCATCAGTAGTGGCACTCATTTTTTGGGGTAATCTCTCTGATAGCATGGGTAAACGGAAAATATTCATACTCATAGCGTTTTTTGGGTCTTTTTTATCTCTTGCCTTAATAATGCTTGTTGGAAACCTTGAAGAATACATAATACTCTTAGTTTCATTTCAAATTTTTTCAATGGCTTCGGTGCCAGTTTCAACGCTTCTTGTCATAGAGAATTCAGTTGAAAGCCAGTGGGCAAGGACTGTATCCATATTCAGTATGATATCATCCATAGGATCAGTAATTGGTCTTGTTTTCGGGTTAGCCATTGTAAGCTCTGGTCTTAATAATACAGATATATTGAAAATAATATATCTGATTTCAGCCCTGATATACCTCCTATCTTTTGTTCTCTCTATTTTCCTGCTGAAGGAACCATCTAAACGGATAAACAGAAGGAGACTTTCATGGATTTTCTCGGTGAGAACTCTGGAAAAGGCCAGATACTCACCGTCCTATGTTTATCATATTGTCAGGCTGTTTCACAGGAAGGATCGTGAACCGTTCCGTCCCATTTTAAAGTACTATCTTGTTGTGTGTATGTTTTTAATGTTTGCATTTCAACTGTTTTTTATTCCTTTCCCCGTCTTTATGCTGAATTCATATGGTGCCAGTGAGACAACCATATATATAATGTATCTGCTGAACAATGTTCTATCAACAGTAACATTCAATTATGCTGGCGCATATATAAAAAGATCGTCTTTG
>JAKBRR010000181.1 GCA_021845325.1 Thermoplasmata archaeon | reverse complement strand
ACCGAAATCCCTGTCATCGTTTACTGAAAAAGTGCAAAAGAAACTTGACGAAAAGAACGGGGACATACTAAAATTCGTTTCAGATGAGGGACATGTAAAAAATCTCTTTTTTGATAAAAGAGGGATTGGAGACCTCGTAGGAATGAGGTTAATATATTTTCCATATGAGATTTTAAGGGATAATCGAGTAAGTTTGATGAATGTGCACTCCTCTTTCGGTTTTCAAATTATCAATGAAGATTCGGCAACGTAGTTAACCGATATGTATTTACGTACATATCAAATTGTGAATCATGGCCAAAAGAAAAATTTCCCCGCTTGATGCCTTAGTCCACGCAAGATTCACACAACCAGCTTTTTTTGCGAGACTACCATTCAGCAGCGATCTCACAGACATAGAGGGTGCGTTTGTTGGGATTCCATTTGATGACGGTACAACATATAGAACAGGGGCCAGAAATGGACCTTCAGCCATTAGAGAACAATCAAGACTCTTAAGACCATACAATTATTTCCTCGATGTGTACCCATTTGATGAGATGAATATAATTGATTATGGGGACATAGATGTAGTACCTGGATATATATTAGATACGTTTAAGGCAACAGAAGAAAAACTGTCTAAGTTGGTTAATGCCAAGGTTGTTCCTTTTATTGCAGGAGGAGATCACTCAGTTACACTCCCTGCCTTAAGAACACTTAGTAAAGAACATGGAAAATTGAATATTTTGCATTTAGATTCTCACTTTGACTTTTGGGATCAATATTGGGGTAAAAAATATACCCATGGAACATGGTTAAGAAGAGCTATGGATGAGAATCTACTAAACGGTATAAGCCAAGGTGGCATGAGGGGTCCCTTTTTTTCTAAGGATGATTTAGATTTCGTTAAAAATAACAGTATTAAACTTCAGACAATTAGGGAATTCCATGAGATTGGAGCAAGAAAAGCCATGAAATACCTTATGACAGAATTCAATACAAATGATCCGTTGTATGTATCTATTGATATTGATGTTGTAGACCCAGCTTTTGCCCCGGGAACCGGAACTCCAGAAGTGGGTGGACTTAGTAGTTGGGAAATTCTGGAGGCAGTTAGAGAATTGTATGGTCATAGAATAGTAGGCTTTGATGTTGTAGAGGTATCTCCTCAATACGACCCAATTAGTCAAAATACGGCTTTGTTAGCTTCAAATTTATTGTACGAGGCAATGTCTGTTGTTTCAAAAAACAAAACAAAGGGGTTAAAAGCATATCAACATTAAATTAACAATAGAGTATCGAATATTCAATGGACAGACCAATACAAAAGAAAGATTGGCGTTCGTAAAGACTCTTGAATCACCTGAGGATTTACTAAAAGCATTTGAATCGATTAAAATCTAAGATTGATTTAGCGCTACATGTGTCAAGCTTGTTGGGATGAGATATATTTTTCAAGTACAGAATCGTAGTCGCCTTCTTTAAAAACTCTGAGTACCGTGCGGGTATCGGTTCTTTCCACTCCCTCAATTTTTGTTAGTTGTTCAAGAATATATTCATACTCTTCCTTTGATTTATTGAGAGTTATTAAAACAAAATCTATATCACCTAACAGGAAATAAATGGAGATGATGCCTTTGATGCTCATTAATTTCTCGGCTACAATGTTATGGTAATTTTCTGAATATTTTGCTTTTACAAAGGTTATGGTTAGGAAATCTAACCCTATTTTATTGAAATTTATTTCTACTGTGTTTTTTCTTATTATTTCTGATTTTTCTAATCCCTTAATTCTCTTACTTACTGCTGATGGTGAAAAAATCCCTATTTTTTTACCGATATTTCCTAAGGTGGTCTTGGAATTCCCACATAGAATTCTCATAATCTTTAGGTCCGTTTTATCTACTTTGTCCATCATCCCCATAATCGAGATTCGTATAAAAGGCTTACAACTTTGTGTGAAATTAGGATTTTATAGAAAAATTTTCTATAAATTAACAAAATCAAGCATTCATATTACGTATATATATAGTAAAGAGAACATGTAATTTCGATAAATTATGAACAATATCGGATTGAAAGGACTAAAAATCCCTGGACCCCGAAGTTTGGAGTTATTGAAAAGACAGACTAATTTAGAAACAGGCACCATTACATATACAGATTCTTTTCCGATCGCAATAAAGAGAGCTTCAGGATCAGTTATTGAGGACATGGATGGAAACAAGTATATAGATTGGGTAAGCGGTATAAGTGTATTGAACTTAGGATATAATGAAGAAATAATTTCAGCAGTAGCTAATCAAATGAGTTCAATATGGCATGCTTTGGAAATTCCCACGGAAGCTCGGATAAACTTTATGGAAACTTTGAAACAGACGTTTCCCAAAAACATGCAAAATTACAAAATTATGTTTGGAATTAGTGGCGCAGACGCTTGCGAAACAGCTATAAATATTGCACACGCAGTTCACGGAGGCAAGGGATCAACAATTGCATTCGAGGGAGCATACCATGGCGTTTCTGGGGGCATAATTTCTGCAACCGCAGGCAATAAATATCGGGCGGGGTCATACTCGTCTGGTTTTAATATCATACGTGTACCTTATCCGTACAAATTCACCCCAAATAGTGACGTTTCAGATATTATGGCTCTTATGAAAAGGATTTTTTTGGATCCTGAATCGGGTTATTCTCATCCAGACTCAATAATTGTGGAACCTATATTGGGAGAAGGAGGGTACGTGGTTCCTCCACCCGGGTTCCTGAGAGCAATCAGAGAATTCTGTGATGAGTTCGACCTCACAATGATTGTGGATGAAGTCCAAACGGGAGTAGGCCGGACTGGTAAAATGTGGGCGTTTGAGTGGGACAATGTGCAACCAGATATTGTGTGCATTAGCAAGTCAATAGGAGGAGGCATACCAGTGTCAGTTATTTATTATCGTGATGATTATGATAATCTACTTTCAAAACCTTTTCACTTAGGAACTTATAGGGCCAATCCATTGGCACTTGCGGCGGGAACAGTTGTAATGAAAACCGTACCTAGATATTTCGAAAGAGTAAAAGAAGACGGAAGATTTATAATAGATTCTTTTAAAAAAATAGACTCTCCCCTAATAGCAGACATAAGAGGTAAAGGTTTCATGGTTGGAGTTGAGCTTTATCACGGTAACTCACCACTGGACGGAAAGACTATGATGAATATAAAGCATGAACTTCTATACAAAGGACTCTTGATGCATACTTGCGGACATTTTTCCAATGTATTTCGGTTCATGGGTGCACTTAACATACCTGATAATGAGTTAAGAGAAGGAATCAAAATATTTTCACAAGTGCTTTCCTCCGATAATTTTAAAGCAGGTGGTCAATAATGGAAAACCACAATGAAGTTTCAGGACATTCTGATAAAGGACCCGATCTGGACAAAAGTTCTGTTGGTCTTTGGCATGTGATGGCTCAAGGACTCATGTCGAATGCCCCCATGTCTACATTCGCTGTTGTTTTTGGTGCAGTTGCGGTTTACTCTCTTGGTGCTTCTCCCATAGCCTTTCTTGTGGGAGCTCTGCTAGTTTGGCTCTGGGTTAACACCCCGTACCAATTCTCAAAGAAGCTATACAGCGCTGCTGGAGTTCAATATTTTACTCATAAAGCAATAGGTAGCAGGGGAGGTTTTATGGCCGGAATGTCATATTTCGTCTATTACCTCGCTATAATATCATCCAACATTCTAGCATATGCGATAGTAATCCAGTACGTACTTTCAAGTTTTGGAATAAATATTCCATACTGGACTTTCGTTCCAATTTCGATCGGAATACTGCTTCCTGGTTTCGTTATAAACTATCTTGGAATTAAAACGTCGCTCAACTATGGAATAATCACTGTTATTACCGAACTGATTGTAATAACAATTCTAAGTATTGCTATTATAATAGTAGTCGGACCGCACAATACTCTAGCAGTTTATAATCCAGCACTTGGAAGCGGCGGAGTGGTAGGGTTCGCTATCGGTATGCTTACTGCATCATATACCATGTCTGGAACAACATCTACGGTTTATATGGGTTATGAAAGCAAAGCACCTCAAAGATTGATCAAGAGGGGATTATTTTTTGCAACTCTTTTGATAGTCTTCGTATTTGTTCTCTTTTCTTATGCGCTTACCGTTGGATGGGGACTTTCCAACATTGCATCAATTGCAGTTGCCCCCGCTCCTGGGATACAGATTATAGCTAAGTTTTTTGGTCCAATTCCAGAAATAATTATTACCTTACTTGCAATTAATAGTTTCTTTGGTCTAAGCGTAGCGTCTATGATCATTTGTAGCAGACTTTCACTTACATTTAGCAGGCAAGGTTTATTTCCAAAATCGTTTTCGGATATACATAAAAAATATAAGGTGCCTCACAAATCCATCATTTTTATATTTATCGTTGGAATAGGTTTTGGGACAAAATTATTCATGGGTCTCCCCTAATGTTTTTTCGTCGTCCGGTGTCAGCTTTATCTCCCTAACATGCAGGGTCAGAGAATACTGCCCTAGAAACTCAAGTACTTTTGGAGTATCTTCGTTCCTGAGTATCAGGACTCCTCTAAGCAGTTTTCTGTGAGGTATGTTCTCCAGCAAACCATGTCTGTGATACGTGTATTTTCCTTTCCATGAGGTTGAATCCTGTCCATAGAATTTCTGCATGAACT
>JAKBRR010000180.1 GCA_021845325.1 Thermoplasmata archaeon | reverse complement strand
TTATACCTCAAACGCATAAGCGACACATTGCGAGGGTAACTAAGCTTGGCCAACAGTGCAGGACTTAAGATCCTGTCTCGCAGGAGTTCGTGGGTTCGAATCCCATCCCTCGCATACTAATATTGAGAGAGTCACATGCGCACCTCACTCTGAACGGCCACATTACGGGCTCCGTCACCGATACCCAGCACCTTAATAGCCCCATTCTAATATATTATTGTTATTATATAAGTATGTGATTCGAAGACAATGCAGAGTGCGAACTAAAGCCACTTTCCTGATACAACACTATTTAAATATATACAACGGTTCTCATAGCTGAATGCGCCCTATACTGCTTTCAGGAACATTTACGGACATAAGGGTTGAGACTGGTAAGCTCAAGTTTACAGAGCTCAATGGCTCTGAACGAAGTGAGGAGCTTTACAATCCTAAAGAGGTGGACTTTGAGAACATTGTTATCTGTAAGCCTTCAGGTAATGTGTCAATCTCGGCTATGCATTGACTGGCTAGGAACAACGTACCTTTGATTATTCTTGACTTCGATGGGACTTTATTGAGCATGGTTGAACCAGCTTCCAATGATGCCAGGACTCGCTTAAGGCAATATGAAGCCTATACAAAGAGAAGGGTTGAGATAGCCAGAGAATTTATACAAGGCAAGATTAAGCATACTCAGAACTTACTTGAATTCTTATCCCAGAGGTATGACCTAAACCTTGAAAAATTCAGATTCAACGAGGTTCAGGATCAGCTGGCAAAGGCAAAGAGCCTGAGGGAAATAATGGGAATAGAGGGAATCACGGCCAACACGTACTGGGCAGAGGTAAATGTTATTCTAAACGGTTTTAACTTCGATGTTGGAAACAGGGATATAGGCCGTACCAAGAGACCAATGAATGCCGTTGATGATGTCAATGCATTACTGAATTATGGTTATACCTATCTTGAAAGCATTATCCAGAGGGCATTGGTTTCCAATGGGTTAGACGTGAACATAGGCTTCATGCATGAAGTTGCTTCTGGAAAGAAGCCATTAACTTATGACTTTGTCGAACCTTACAGGTTCCTTGTTGACTGGAGCATTATCAGGGGTCTTGAATCAAGGGCCTTTAACAAAGATGACTTCACACGGGATCTACTCACTTATACAATAAAGCTGAAGAAAAGCGAAATTGACAAACTCATAAGGTTAATACAGGAATCACTCTCATCTAAAGTCAAATACAAGAATGCTGAGTGGCAATGGTATACTGTCATTTATGACAAGGCCCGTGAGTTTTCCAAAGATTTCAAGGCTGATTTGACAATGCCTGAATTCGAAGCGGAGAGAACTGATACCAAGGAATTAAGGGAGAAGATTGTAAAAATGAGCTATAAGGAATGGAAAGAGATGGGATATAGCAAGGGATCATTGTGGTATATGAAAAAGAACATTGAAAAAGGAAATTTCAGGATATATCCTAAAATGAAGAAAAAATTGAGTTCTTAAATAAACCATCTAATGTTTCATGTTAATAAATAAGCGGGTTGAGGTACAGAGGGTTAAAATATAACTTCTATAATTAATTAGCAGATATGACCCAGCCTTCCGAACAAGATGAAACTTTGTCTACTGATGACCAAAGTTATGAAATTAAAGATTCAGGGCTCAACCAACAAATGGATGCTATTAAAGATGCAATCATAGGGGGAGTTAACAACGTTTCAACTGCAAATGAGCGTTTGGAACATGCAATAAAAGAACTAAATGACCAAACGAAAGAATTGAACAAGGAAATGGTTGAAACCATGGAAAAGAACGTTATCCTGATAAACAACGTTAAATCTAAAACAGAGGCAAACCTTTCAAATGCTAATTTTCACCTCGGGATTTCATTTGTGTTTTTTTCGATTATTATCACTGCTTTAGAAATATTAGTGGCCCATTGGTTGTTAAACTCCCTTTTCACTAACTCAATTATTTATTATTTGTTAATCATTTTTATTTTACAAGAATTAGGATTATATCTTGTATATGAGTATGAAAAAGGTGATATTTACAAGTTAAGTGGAAATGTTAGCCGTGACCTAGATACCGCCAAGCAAAATTCTTTGAACAAATTAACAGAAAAGCATAAATTGAAAAGTTATATTGCAACATCTAAAGAGAGAACCGATGGATTGAAATTATTTTTAGGAAATCTTATAGACTACACCAAGGAGTATATCCCTGTCTTGAAGAAAGGAGTGGAGACATACGAATTACGTCAAAAGAAAGAATTTTTTATCTCAAAAGTTAGATATTCACTAATCAGATACAATTTTAAGATTGATGACATTCTTGAACGTAGATTACGACCTTTTGAAATTATTGGAGACAACGAAGAATCCTGGTTAGAGAAAATGACTATTAATATAGGTTCGTCTATTGGAATTCGAAAAAATGTGATTGGAGTCATCTTGTCTGAGTCTGGATTTTTCCAAAACAATTTAAGTCAATTTTGGCTGAATATGGAAGATATAGATTTCCGTCAATTAAGTTCTATTTTGATAAATCAGAATGTTATTATAAGCAAAAAAATTAGAGACGATAAGGCACTCCTCAAACAAGTAGAGCTGTGTCTTAAAGAGTCTAAAGAAGGTTACTCGCTAAATAAGGTGCAAAAGTCAATTATAGAGTTAGAGAATAAATTTGAGTCTTTTATTGAACAAATCACTGAAATTTCTTCACTTTTCTATCTTGATAATGTGCCTTCTAGCGAGGAGATACTAAAGTTTATTCCAAGTGATTTAAACAACCTACTTGATGAGCTATATGACTTAACTTCGAAAAAAAGCAAAGTGGAAAAGGATATAATTTTACTATTCCGTGCTAGTTTATTATCACCTAATCATGGAAAACTCCAAAGGGCGAGAGTTTTAAAATTATGCGAACTTTCAAAACTTGCTATTTTTGTGGCATCTAGACCAGAAATATCTTACAATCTGGATGCCAAATCAATAATACGGATATTAGAAAACCCAGACTGGATAGATTTTTTTGATTTAAAGGGATTATTCAAAAAGTTCTATGAAACTAATCAGGTTTTAGTTGAATATGTTAAATTCTTGAAATCGCAAGACCTTAAATCAAATGAAATAATATTTTCAGAACTTGTACCTTTACTTCCCAATAACTTTGATTCATTGACTGCTGAAACCTTTGAAGAACTTGGAAATGAATTAATCGACGTAAAGAATAACTCATTTAAATTTGAAAAATCATCCATAAATTTAGCTGCTTTGTCAGTTTTCTTATATGAATTGGCCCCTTTCAGAACTGAGCTATTCCAAATTTATAAGAGATCTGCTTCAAATGAACAGACTACACTGATACTTTATTGCAGAGCTCGCCTCATGGATGATGCCGAAATAAAGGATAAAGTTGTAAAACTAAATGATGCAGTGATTGAAGCCCAGTCCTCAAATGAAGTTGAACGATATGCCTATTTGCTTGATTATCAAACCATGCTGAGGTCAAACCATGTTTATTCAAGTATAAAAATTATGGTGGAGGGCCGTGTTAGGGAGGCTTCAAGGCTCATTACGGAAAACTCTTGGTCAAAATATTATTCAAAATTGCAAACTCACATCAAAACTTTTTTCAATGCAAAAATAGTGAGGGAAAACGTTCCATCACTGCTGAAGTATAACCTTGTAAAGGCATATCTAATCACATCTCCTTCCCAGTTTGCACTTATGGAAATTTTGGATTCGAAGAACTTCATGATTGTTATAGGGGAGCTGGAGAAAACTGATAGTGACTATGCTGAGTTACATAGAATAAAAAAAGGAACTGGAAATTCTACCAGAGTGCTGGTCATTTCTTCAAAGGTCGACTTTGAAAAATTTAGGTTAATGTTAGACCGTGCAATTCACCGCTTTCTTGAATTATTTCCTAATGAAATAAAAATCCACAACCCAAAGTATTCTTTTGCATACGTTATGAGACTATATTCCTCAAGAGAATCTATGGGGATTATTCCAAGAAAACAAGAAGAAATGAACTCTTTGCATTCCTTGATACTCGAGAGTATGAAAGAACTACTTCCTTCTGAGCAAATGTCTATTGTTGCCGCTTCAAGGTCTGAAGGCTCTGTGGAACTAACATTAAACGCATTAAATCTTGAGATGCTAAATCAACATGGGGTAGATATTTTCGAATTTATAGATAAGACATCATACCAAAATAACGTTAGAAACTCATTAGATAGCAAAGTCAAAGAAAATCTCCAAAAAGAGATTCTCGCAGAATTTGAAGTGGCTGGAATCGGAGAACTGTGTAAACATCTTTTTAAATTAAAATCGGATCAGATAGTAGAGACTCGTTTTCTGAACGCAGTTAAAAGAGGGACAAAACATATTAGTTCTGAAAAGAAGAAATTGATTTCCGACATTTCATTAAATTTACTAGATGAACTGAAAGCCATTGGAGGGATGCTTTCCAACTAAAAACACTATAACTTAATCTTTGTGATTTATAACTGACTTATTATACATACCGTAATAAGTTTTGTCGCATAGTTTAAATATTCTCAAGCATTATTTATTCATGAAAAAGCTTGAAATCAACAACGCAAAGGAACAGTCTGTGGCAATACGGAATGAGATATCACGTTCAGAGGAATCAAGGTATGATCACCGCCTGCACGGTCTTCTGCTTGTAAGTGAAGGTATG
>JAKBRR010000179.1 GCA_021845325.1 Thermoplasmata archaeon | reverse complement strand
CGAAAATTACCGTATTCATTTGCGACCCAAAACGGCTAAGCTTCTTATTGAGAAAATCAAGAACAATATCAACAAACGGTATCAATTCAAAAACAAGCAGTATACCTTAGATAACATCCTCTATGAGAACGTAAGAGCCCTGAGCAATTACATCTCTGGAAAATCAAAGGTATTGGATTTCAATATTCCTGAAATGAGTATTGAAAGGGTAGACAATAAAGGGATAAGGTCAAAGATAGTGTGATAGACCCTCAAAAGAGGAAAAGAGCTAGGAATAAACAAATCTACCCTCTGGTATCAACAAAAGAAGATTAAAGAGGGTAAAGAGATTAAAGTTTATAAGAAGACAAGGGTGAAAATCTAATGAGCCAGAATCTATCGATTGAAAATTTGTTTTACAGACTCAATGAAGTATTCTCTGTGAAAGATATTTCTAATAAATTAGTGACCGCAGGAAGTTTTGAAGAAGCAAAAAGCATTCATTCCCAAATGAAGTTTGATAGAGTCCCAATAAAAGAGGGTGAAAAAATTCAAACTTATTATGATTGCAACTCAGACTCAGAAAGGAAAATTGAAACACACGAAATTATATCTGAGTCAACTGGTGTTCTCGAAGCTCTTAATCATCTTTCGAAAAGAGATTTCTTTTTTGTGCTTAGTAAAAATGATATTACTCATATTGTCCATTATTCAGACCTTAACAATCCATTAGTCTTTGTTCCAATTTACACTCTAATATCATACAGTGAAATTGCAATTCGTAATTTTGCTAGGTCAAGGAATAAAGATAATACGCAGGAGGGAATTGAAAAGTTTTTAACTGGCATAAACCAGAATATACAAAATAAATATCGGATAAAGGTGGATGATGCTGTTAAGCGTTTTAAAAGTAAATCGAAAAGCAAAACCCAAACAGATTTGTATGATGAGTTAAATCTTGACGATGAGCTTATATTGTTAAGAGAATTATTTCGCTCTCAACTAAATTCTAATCAAGTTAAAAAATTCGAGGAATTCATTGACCTTGGAGACAGCAAAATTGTAAGTTATAGAGACCTAAGAAATAAAATTATGCACTCTAAGCCAAAAATTGTAAAACAAAAGCAAGATATTGAAAAGTGGATTGAATTTATGAACTTTTGTCAGAGGATTATAAATGTAATCAATGGTAAGGTGACCTTTTAATGACTGAAACAATAGATAGAAAGGATTACAACATCGATTTTGAAAGGATTAGAGAACTCGTTTCAAAGTATGAGCAAATCAAGAAATCGGGTGAAATAAAAAAATACAATGAGGAATCAACAAAGAAGGATTTCATATTGCCTTTGTTTGAAGCGTTAGGTTGGAACGTCTACAACAGAGGGAATACAGATAATTCAATAAGTGCAGAGGAAACAATATCAAAGAGAGAGGTGATAGTACATGGTATTGCCAAGAATTGAGGAAAGGACACTTTATGAACCAATAATTTCTTATTTGAAGGAATCTGGATTCCAAGCGATAGGTAATACCATGGTTTTTGATAAAGAACCAGATGTTTTGTTTAAATACGAATCTCTTTCTTTTGTAATAGAAGTGAAGATTGGTAAATCTGACCAAATAGGTGTTAAGGCCGTTGCTCAAGCTTATGATTATAGCAGGAAACTTGAAACGCAAAACATAATAATCGTGATATTCCCTGGCCAGGTCAGAAACGAACCTATTTCTGATTACAATATTGTGTCAAAAATTGCATTAAGGAGTAAAGTTACGGTCATAAGTTTAACAGAGTATTGGACCGAAAGCCTCGTTATTACGCTTGAGACATTTTTTACTCAACTCAAGGAAAACATAAAGCAAAGTAGAACAAAAATTGACTTTGCAACTACTGTTAAACTTATAGAGAGATACGTTAGCGATTTAAATTCGGTAGTTTATCAAATAAGAACGGACGAACTGGTTTCGGAGGTAGTAAACAAGCTTGAACTCTTTACATCAATAGGCGAAATAAAGGACAAAGAGACCGCAAAGAAGCAAGTGGTTAATCTTGCATCATTCTTATTATTCAATCAGCTTTTATTCTACCACATATATAAGAAAAGGACAAATTCCAATACGTTGCCAGAATTTGGGGAAAATAAAGAAATCACAGAAATAAAAGATATACAATCATATTTCAATAAGATTACAGAAATAGATTATCAGTCCATCTATAAGGTAAACTTACTTAGCCACATTCCAAATCAGGATACCGTAATCGAAATAATAAACGACATCATTAAAGCGATTAAGCTCCTCAGGGCAGAATATATTACACACGACCTTGCAGGAAGATTTTTCCATGATTTAATCCCTTTTGAAGTTAGAAAAGTCTTAGCTGCTTTCTATACTCATCCAAATGCTGCTGACCTTTTAGCATTTCTCGCGATTAATTCATGGGACCAAACAGTTATTGACCCTGCTTGTGGCTCTGGTACTTTACTTGTTGCTAGTTATAAACGAAAGTTGCTGCTATATGAAAGCTCCCACGGTTTGAAAAGTCTTGATTTAGCTCATAAACAATTTGTTGAAAATGACTTGACTGGTATAGATATAATGCCATTTGCTGCACATATCTCCGCAATCAACCTTACAATGCAAAATATAGAAGAACGAACTAATACTATAAGAATAGCTACACAAGACTCCTTAGAACTTGCTTCTCTTCTTAAATCGAAAGAATTTCAAACTAATGGTATTGTCTTTAGTCCATATACCACCCAAATTCAAAGGACGCTAGACGAAATTGAATTTGCCAAGACCAAAAGGATAAAGGGAACTGTGTCAGGAAAGGGGGGAGGGTCGTCGTTCACACTGAAACCGGTAGACGTCGTAATAATGAATCCTCCATTTAGCGACCGGGAAAAGATGCCTGAGGAAATGAGAAAAAAAATAAACAATAACCCATTATCAAGAATTTGTGGAAATCAGGTGAACTTATGGGGGTATTTTCTGTCCTTGGCTGATTTGCTTTTAAAACCAAGGGGAATAATAGCAGCCGTAGTCCCTGTAAGCATCTCTAGGAGTCTTTCTACAGAAAAGATTAGACAATTTCTCATAGATAGATATCACATGAGAATAATTTTAAAGCCAATATATAATATAGCGTTTAGTGAAAAAGCAAGCTTTAGAGACGTGCTTCTAATTGCAGAAAAACGAAATAAAAGGGAGAAAATTGATAGCAACATTTCATTTGTTTTTTTGAAAAAGAATAAGGATTTACTATCGTACAATGACATAGTATCAATAGCAGACACAGTAAATAGCAACGCTTCCAAAGAAGGACTTCATCTAGACACACTCCTAGACATGTACGTAGTAAATGATGGAGAAGTCACAGAAAAAAATTTGAATCAATATTTATGGGCTTTAAATGTTTCTGATATCGAACCAGCTAAAAAATTCTTTGAAATTTTAACCTCGAAAAAACCTTCAAAGATTAAACCATTTGATATAAACAAGGTTAGCGATGGATTTCACACATCGCCTAAAGGTATATCGGAAGTTGTTTTCATAACTGACCCAACAACGGAAAATAGAACCCAGAGAGCATTTTTAATATATGATGGAAAAGAAGAAAACAAAATACGTTTTAGGGTGTCTGCCACTAACGAATTCTTATTCGTAAATAAAGGAGATACAATTAAAACTCTGAGGACGATTACAGGTGTTAAGTCTATTGACATAGCAAATTTAGCAGACAGAATCATTGTAAATGAATATGAAGGTTACAAAAGAGTTCTCATTCTTTCATCTTACAAAGAGAAATCGAAATTTTCATGGGATTATGTAAGACGAAAGACCTTTAGAAAGTACTCACATGTTACAATTTTTAGACGATTCAACCCATATTCACCAAATACTCATATTCTTTCTGTTTATTCCGAGGAACCATTTGTGCCACCTGACTCTTTAAAGATATTTAATTGTGATAAAAAGGAAGCAATTTTAGTTAGCCTCTTTATGAATAGCTCTATAGCAATGCTCTCTTTATTACAAAATCATCAAGAAACTACTGGACAATTTATAGATGTAAAAGAAGAAGATTTATCTAACTTTTATCTATTGGACCCGAATTCACTTAATGAAGGGGAATTACTCGCACTGTATCAATTGTTTGACGAGGTAAGAAATGCTGAGCTTCCATCAATATTAGAGCAATATGAAAATAAAGACGAAATCAGAGTTAGAATTGATAGGGCTATTCTTAAGGTGGTAGGTTTTACATCTGAAGAAATAGATTATTGGTTGCCAAAAATCTATACAATCATTTTAGAGGAGCTAAAGACTATGCGGAGTTTATCCACTAACTCTTCTTTCCAAGAAGTAACTTAAAATTTACACATAGGAAACACATCCTAGCTGATAGGATAAGGTACATAGGCAAGGAATCAAACAATCTTGACGAGGTATCTGTGCTAGGTATCGATGAGGATTCATGCCTTGAGTATGAGAACCTCAAGGAATTCTATGAATGGATTCTTTCATTGAAGCCTAAGGATGTTAGGGCGATGGGAATATCAAAGAAGACATTGTGGAATATCAAGCATAAGATTAGAAACAATGAGAATTTTAAACACAAATCTAAACCTCTGAGAACATTAAGAAAGCTTTACATTATGAAGTAAAGGGTTATGCTTAAAAGGTGTAAATTTCAGCGTTCTATATATATCCCCATAT
>JAKBRR010000178.1 GCA_021845325.1 Thermoplasmata archaeon | reverse complement strand
TCTCAATGTACTTTCTTGTCTGCTCAAACCTATTGCCCTTAGCGTGGCTTTCTTCCATATTATATCTGAATATCCATCCCTTGTAGTCAGAACCCCAGATTCCCAGCTCTTTGAACATGCCTATTCTTGATCTACTGAATGAACCTAATGGAAATAAATCATCCTGGGGAAATCTTTCCCTAATAATTGTCAGAGTCTCTTTTAATAAACCTTCCTTTTTGATTCTAACCATGCGTACGTGGTTTTCAATTTTATCAAGCAGCCCACCAATTGCAACCATTTCAAAACCAAGTTTCTTTTGCTGCGTATAATTTTCAAGATATTCCTCGGGAGTGCTTCCCTGTGCAACTCCCACCAGTTTAAAGTGTTCATTGTAATTAAGAGCGTGATATTTATCAATTGCCGTTTTAGCACTCTTTAGGGTTTTGTCGGGATCCCGATAATAATCTTTTATAATACCGTGGGTAACACCCATCTTTAAATATTCACCAAAAAGTAGCTCATAAGGAATATCTTTCCCCTGATATATTCCGGAATCACCTATCTTCCATTTTGCTAGATTAAAATCTTTAAATTGCCTTTTGAAATTATCAGTTGTAAATGCATGGGCAAGGATCCCGAATTCTCCTCTATGATTTATTAAACCAGACAGGATTTCAAGTGAAGCTGGTCTGTCTGCTACAAATATAGGGGTGAATGCCATAGAAGCATAGGACCTAGGCACATATATACTTTCTTAAAACTACTTACACGTTTTGAATGTTTTTTAACCAGTCTATTATCCTCTCTTCAGCATTTGCACTATGTATGGGAATTGGAATTGAGTCCAAGCCCGCAGATTCGTGACTTATGTATAACCAGTCTCCTTTCTTAAATTTAAAAGTTTGGGCAAACATTTCTTTAGACACGGAAAATGCCTCACTAACTTTTTCTCTATCAGATTCTCTGGGGAGTTTGCTTACAAAATATGTGTGCAATTGACCCATTATGTTAGTATCTAGATAAGTGGCTCTCTGTGTTGAAATGACCAACCCTATACCAAACTTTCTACCTCTTCTTGCTATCATTTCAACCACCCTTTTTGATAATCCTTGTGAACTACCTTGTTGAACCAGTGAGGGTATAAATTCATCTGCCTCATCGAATAAAAATGTAGTAATGGGGGATATTAATCCCGTCCGCCTTCTGTTTTCATATAATCTAATACCAAGATCGTGTGCGAATTCCCTCATACTATCTGCGCTAAATGAATTTACAATAATAAAAGAACTTTTGTTATTACTGTTTAGCTCTTTAATAATGTCATCATAAGTCATTGTGTTATCATCTTTATATATCCAAGGAATCGGTTCTGAATACTTCTTCAATTCTTGTTTAATAATATTAATTCTATTTTTCAGACCACTACTATTTGAACTACTTGGCGCCTCCCCACTTTCATCAATTTCTTTGCACAATTTATCTATTGAAGCTAAAATTCTTCCTGCAAAATTTTTGTCTATGTTTTTCCCTACATTGTTTGAATGTTCTCTTCTAAGTCCATTTAATAGTAAATCTAAATAAGATGTCATTTGAATGCTAATATATTCATCGTTCATTACCAGGTCATTGATGGAATTAATAAATTCATCCAGCGTCTGTGTATATACTTCCCTCAGTATCTTGAACTTATTTTTCTCTATAAGTTTTTCAACTACTTTCTGATATTGACCTCTAACACCATTTAAATTTCTAGAAAGCAATATTTCTTTTAATGTCACCTCGATCGTTTTCTGTTTGTTGTTACTACTGCTTATTTTAGTATATTCCTGCATTTCTCCATTTAAAGTCTTTTCTCCGACGTTTAAGATCATTCCATTAAAATTTTCTGAAAGCAGTAAATCTGGAGTTAATCCCAAATATTCATTGTTTAAATCGAATATTACTATCTTATAGATGGATTTTGTGAAAAGTATAGATTTAATTAAGTTACTTAGAAAATTACTTTTTCCAACACCCGTAAATCCAAATACCCCTATATGGGTCTTAATTGAGTTTTCTCTGTCCATAAGAATTTCTATTGAAGGCTCTCTTAACAAAGTTCCTATCGTTATATTGTCTTGATTTTTTAATAGATTCTTATTGAGAATTTGATATGTCGAGTTAGTTGTAAGAAGCCTGACTTCAGATCCAACCATAGGAAGACTCTCCTCTTCCTGTAATTCCACATCTGAACCAGAAGAATTCTGTACTATCTCTAGACCCAATGGAGATGCTATACAGTTAATCTTTGTAGTATCTTCTGAAGCAATGGATTCCTGTTGCATCCAATCGGTAGGAAGGTTTCCAGCGGCAGCCATTATGTACCCAGGGAATCCTTTTAGATCCTCTGGTCGAGACCCCAGGGCATAATGAATTGGCAAAACAGAGTTTAGTTCAAGAAGACTCCAGTGAGTTGTTTTGCCATCAGTTGCGAAATTATTGACGGCTAATATATCACCTTCTTTTAGACGGGTCATCAATTGCCTTGTGTAATCAAACCATATAGTGAATACATATCTTGTTTTTTCATCAGGTTCTACAAATATTAACCGGCCATGTGCATTTTGGTTCTCAAACAAATCTATTTGATTGATGTTCATTTTCATTTTATATCCTCCTGTATTTCTCTCTTATTTCTCTCAAAGTCTTTACCAGTGGCTTCCTCCTTTCCGTACTGTCACTTGATTCTATCATATGTTTTACTTTCTTCTCTATACTTTTTGCCCCCCAGTCGGCTTTGTGGAGTGGATCTGGGTAACCTATTACCTCAGGATAAAGATTTCTTGTTAGTATCTCCAGAAGGTAAATTGCTATTTCTTGGCCATCATTACTTGTGCTTTTATCATAATAAAATAAGGGTTTTATTTCACCAAGTACATCAGAATGTATGCTAATTTTTTTCATGGCGCCTAGGTCTAGCTCTTTATATGCAAGTCGATCAATGAATATGACGTGACCCATTAAAGGTGAAGATTTATCACGGTTCAAAAAGAATTGCGCTAATGATCTTAGGATTATTCCTTCTGAATTTATCACGTTTCCCTTTGCCCCAGCAATATGAGGATCGGGGTGATCATTATCATATCTCATTGCAAGTGTCATAAAGCAGGAGTCAAATTCTATTGTACTCCATGGAGCATTGATAGTGTCATCAATTACTGGAATTGCTTCTAAGGCACCTCTGTCAGTCCACATGATTGACTTATCTTCGAAGTTGTATTGATCTATCTCTCTTATTACACCTAAATAATTACGTATAAAATAGCGTGAATAAGAATCCTTGACTATTCCTATTAACATTATTTTGGATTTCCATGACTCCTCTATGATTAATCTGAGCCCAACACCTATTAGGAACTTCAAGTCGTTAGGTGTCATCCAGTATTCGTGTTGGTCGCCTTCTACTATTATTTTTCTTAATAAAGCTGTTACATCCTTATCCTTGAAAAGTTTCTTACATAAACTTTCAAAATACCCTTTTAAATAGTCCCATGAATCAATGTACTTACTAGCCGTGTTTAAAGTAAATATTCCTGTGCCTTCATCAAAATGAACCAACGAGTCAGAGGCTAAATTCGTTGAAATTATCACAGATGCTGTTTTTGTTCTAATCTCTCTCATCAACTTTTCATAAGAAACTTTTAAGTGCTCTTGTAAGGTCTTTGAATCTAATTTTTTATATTTCATAACTTCAAAAAGTATCCGGTTGTAGAGACGAAATTCCTTCTGTGAAGGTGAATTTAGCTCCTCATTATATGGGTGAGAATAAGCCACTATAAGATCAGTCTTCTCTATTTCCCTGCCTCTAAACCTGGTTCCAATGAGATTTATTTCATCTATCCCGATGTCCGTACTTGCTAGGACACCACTTATAGATTGATCCCAAAGTATAACTCTCGGCTTAAGAGTGGAAGCAGATATTAAATCATATATGAGGAAGATTTCCGCTAGCTGCATTAATTGGTTATGAATTGAAAGAAGATTAGTGGCTTCAATATCCGAATTTATTGCAAAGTCCTCTCCCGCTATATCTCCAAGTTGAGCAAACGGTATTGGTACATATGCCACCATACTTACATCTTGATCTGGAGACCATTTTTCGTATTCTGTAATAGGTGTGTTATTGCTGAATTTGATAGTGCCTCTGACGGCATATGAACCGCCGAAAAATACCATATATTCTTGCGATTGCCTTTTATAGCTACTACCGTCTATGGCTGCAAACGTGAGATCAGTGTTTCCGAAAAAAGTTTGTATTTTATTTTTAAGATTTTCTCTTCTTCCTGCATTTTCAGAAAGTTTTGGATATTGTTTAATTAAACTGTTTAAAAATTCCTTATACAGTTCTTCAGTTCCATTCAGTCTACCTTCTAGCATCGATTCGTATCTGCTTTGGGAAATATCAAGAGATTGCTTGTATCCAGATAAAATCTCGCTTATCTTGGATCCCATTTATTCATTCCTCCATCACCTTTTCTAATTCTTCGATCTTTGCCCCGATCTTCTCACCCTTCTCAGTCAAACTCAACATTGTTTCCTGGGGATATTTTGACTTATCGATTTCCTGCTTTACAACATTGAGTTTTTCAAGCTCCCTTAAAATTTCAGTTGATCCTGGAAGATCTTCATTGATCTCCTTCATGTTCTTTGATCCGTTTCTGTATAGATATAGAATTACAGCGTACCTTTCTGT
>JAKBRR010000177.1 GCA_021845325.1 Thermoplasmata archaeon | reverse complement strand
GAGATAATCTCCTTCATTACAATTTCATATGCAAATTAAAAATGAATAGAAAATATTAATAAAGAAAGTGCATTGTAAATCTGTGTTTTCCAAAGTCATGGCATTGTTAGTCGTCTTGGCAGTTGCGACCGCCGGAACCGGTTTGGCAGTTGCCTATCATACCGGATTATTTTCACAAAAAAGTGGCCCTCAAACACCTTTACCTGTTAGTATGCCGCCAAGCAACAACTCTTCCAGTCCCCAGTCCAATAATACTACTCCAACTACAAATAATCATATTCGGGACAATGTAATTGTTAATCAGGTGCAAGCTTATTTCACGATATCAGATTCTCAAGGAGTTAATGTAAACTTTTCAGAGCGATTTCCAGGTTTCAAAATGATGGCTGGCAATTCTACCCAAGTGAACTTCACTATAAAGAACAATAATTTTTTTAATATTACTTTAAGCCGCATTATTATAATTAGCGATGGGTTTGATTTGGAAAATGTGACTCCTTTCTTCCCTGCTTCCGTAACCTCTTACTCTTACAAGAATTTTACTTTACAAATTTTTGCTCAAAATGGCATGAAACATTTTAATGGAAGTGTTCAGATAGACATATTAGGGTCCAGAAAAACAGACATAAGTGTGTCAAATATTTATATGGAGGAAGTTATCAATGATAGTTCTGACAATTCAACCTTCATTCAAATGGTGCAATTTCGGGGTTTCAATTCAATATCAGGTTTTACCAAGGAATGTAATTTTACAGTTTTTAACAACAACACTTATGCAATAAATATCACTCAAATATCAATTTCCACGAAAGGCTTTTCGATTCAATCTATTGTTCCAAATTTACCAATTGTGATAATGCCAAATGAAACTAGAACGATAACTTTGAATATCACTATTTCCAATGAGATGGCTGGATATCACTCCAATATGACGATTAAGACAAACTCTACCTCAACCACAAAAGTCACAATTAGTTCTATAAAGCCCTATTTAGAAAACGATGACTTCTATGGAGTACCTTCTATTTTTGGCACCATTAAATCAAACGGTGAGGCAGGAGGTAATTTCACTATTCAGATTGCCCTTATGGAATATTACGGAGATTGCGCTGAAATTTCTGAATTTACATCTAGTACACCTGGTTTTACTGTCATTTCAGCTTACCCATTTGGGGGTGCACTTCCGTATACCATATCAAACGAGGAAACTTGGTTCATCATCAATATTCATGTTTCGAAATATATGGCGGGTTACTCTGGTCAAATAAGCATAGGAATAGATGACGAACAATGTTGATAAGATAACTTATTTTCGCCGTTAAGTAATAAATCCATAGGTTACCACTTAGCCAAGCCTCTCGAAGAGTTGCTTGGAAAATATGATTCTGGGTATCCAGTATTTGAAACCATTAAGGTTGCATATCGAGCAAGAAACCTAATAGTTCATGGATATGACATCAATCAATCTAAATTTCTTATTGCGAAAAATGAGGTTAGCCTAAATAATTTGGTGAAAATCACAATGGAGTGGCTTAGAAAGGCTCTGTTCTCAAAACTAACGATTGACAGCATCAGCAAGAAATCAAATTGAGTTACCAAATGCCACTCAGATAGAAACCCCAGAACCAGAAAATCAAGGGAAAAATTATCGTGACATAACCTACCGAATAAATTGCGAGGACGGAAAATCATTAGTCCTGAATTGTGTCTGCATTCTCTTCGCCTGGGCGCAGGATGTAAACAGCTTCCAACGGAACCATGGCTTTTGCCTCATTGTCGAGCTTATCATAAACATCGATAAACAGAGATATGAAATCTTCCCACCCCATCATTCTGATTGGTGGGGACCTTCTCCCTGCCTCCGCTTTTGCATCGGGTTTGAAACCTCCGGTTGAGACATACATTCCTATATCCTTTTCGCCTAGGGCCCCTTTAAATTCACGCATCTCAGGACCTGAGACAGCTCCGTCTCTATGCTTTACCTGAACAATAATTCTGTTTGGGTCTAACTGTAACGGGTCCCTGTAAGCCTCTATGTCTATTCCCCCATCTCTTCCCTGTCTTGACGGCTTCGGAAAAACCCCTGCTGCCTTTAGTGTTGACCTTACTATCTCCTGAAACTCAAAGCCGCTGAATTTGTCAAAGTGCTTTATTATGAGTTCTTTTGTCCTCTCTTTCGCTTCATTATAGAAAACTTTCGCTTCGTCATTGAGATTGATCTGTGAACCGGGATGAGTATCAGCACCTGAAATAAGGGTTTGTGCGGCATTTATTGCCTCACTTGAATTTAGTTCAAACAGAGTTTGCCATGCAGTCATAGACCTCCAGATTTCTCGTGGAGCAGAATCATAGGACAAGGTTGTTATCCATCTAACATGCCTGACATGGGGGTATTTCGCATCTATTAAGTTTGGGTCAAATACGTATTTTGAATCCTCAACTGTTCCAACTAAAATTTCACGCGTATCTTTTCGCGGTGAAATAACGATGTCATTTGAACTAATTTCTCGAGAAAACTGCCAAAGCATACTAGCCGCAACTCCTGCGCTAGATGGTCCCCTATAATTTTCAGGATAGCTCCGGTAAAGTTTTTCCCGTAGTTCGTCTTTGCTATTAATTAAAGTAAGATCGCCAACCTTGTCCCAGCCTATAACAATTACTTTCTTGCTTTTGCATGCTTCAGCGAATTCTCCATAATCTCCAAATCTTATAACCCAAACTCTTGCCAAATTAATCAAGTTGTAAAGTGTCTGCATCCTTAAAAACTATGTCCCCCCTCTATTCAAAGCATCCCAATGACTGTTTCCCAATTTCATCACAGTTTAAAGGAAATTAGATAAATTCTCATCTTGTCGCCTACGGTGTATTGGATCTATAGATAACCTCGACTTCTGTTTTAAAGGACCACTAATGAATTCTTTGCATGTCAAAACGTACATTTTGTCATGTTATGATCCTTTCTTTGCTTCCCTCTTTATATACTCTGCCATAGGGAGCTACCATTTTTTTCTGATATGTTATTAACAAACCTATTTAAAGACACAAATAATGTCATGTTATGCCCTTGCCCATACCGAAAAGCATGATGGTCCAGTCATCCGGAAGATCTCTCTCAATCGATTTCTTTTCAGATGAGGAGGTGCAGAAAATACTTAATGAGATCTCGGAAAAAATTAATGCTGACATGAGAAGATCGGACAGACATAAAAGATATTACCTTTTGGTCAAGTTTCTATACAGGACAGGTGGAAGGATCGATGAGATTCTAATGGTCAGGCCATCTGATGTCAATCTGGCCACAAATTCAATCAGACTGAAAACACTGAAACAGGGAAAGGACAAGAATGGTGTGCAGAAGGAAAAATACAGGGTAATCCCACTTCATGTTGACCTGAGGGATACCTATATGCAATACCTTCTTGACATGAACATATCAACAAAATCAGAAGATCCATTATTCTCAATGTCAAGGCAGGTTGTGGACCTGTATTTCAAGAAGATGCAGAGCATGTTGGGTTTCAGGATACATGCCCACAAGTTCAGGCACACCTTTGCAGTCAAGGCAATAATGGACAATGTTCCACTGAATGTCCTGCAGCAGTGGCTTGGGCACTCTTCAATATTCACGACAAGCATCTACACTCAGATTACGGGAATGGATACTTCACAGTTCATGGAGAGAGTGAAATAAGGGAGTGTTTAAAAAGAGGAAGTTGAACGTGAAGAATGAACTTACAACTCTGCCCTTTCAAAGCGAGTTTTTGTAATCGCCAGTTAGTTTCAGTGCACCCTTGGACCTCTTAAACACCATAGTAACATATTACGATGGAGTATTAATAATGGTGACATTACTATGGAAACGATATACTAGACCTTATTGTTATATATTCAGTCCGTTCTGTCGTGCACGACTTTATAAAGATCAATAAATTTAGGAAGTGGTCGGATTCAGTTTATAAAACATCGGAGACACGATGAGGTGAGTACCCGGAAAATAAATCTTCGTTAGACAACAATATTTAAAGGCTCCAGCCTAATAGGTTTTCAATGGATGAGATAGAGAAACTTGCCGATCTCCTTAAAGACAGGAACAGGATAGATCAGCAGATTACGGAGATCATCGGTAGGCCCGCCGAAAAGGGGCACATATCTGAATGGATTGCCTCTAAAGTATTTCCAATAGAGCTGAATAGAAACAGGAATGAAAAGGACTACGATGGAATTTTCACTGAAGGCAGTCTGAAAGGTAAGAAGGTTGACATAAAATACTATACAGTTAACCAGCACCAGATTGATCTCAACCCAGAGATCAGTGAAGATGTTTACCTATTGGTCTTTACCGGTCCTTATAGATCAGCATCATCATCAGAGAAGCAGAACAGGCCATTCTGCATATCAAATATATACATTTTCAACGAACGGGAGCTCTGTGATAAGGTTAAGAACGGAGTCAAGGTGGGCAAGGCAACAAGTGTAAAGGAGGAATACTGGGACAGGAGAGAAATATACCCTGAGGATAAACTGGACTTCGGTTTGTGCATGAAAAGTGAAGTGTTAAAGTTTTTCTGTTGCATGCAGGAATAGCAGAGGACAGACCATCCATCATGGGATAACTGCCATTTCATCAGAAACAGGACGGATAAGGAACATTTTAGGAAGTCACATATTTATGCCGCAAAGATAAAAAACAATAGTCTGGTCTTTCTCTTTTCCCTTCGCCATACACAA
>JAKBRR010000176.1 GCA_021845325.1 Thermoplasmata archaeon | reverse complement strand
ATGTTTCCCTTCGTGATTATCCAGTCCATGATCATGAGGGAATCAATGTCCAGTGACATATGGCACTTCCTGCCATATGTCCATCCCTTTGTTGTCTTGGACCATCCACTATATGGATCTCTGTAATTGCCCCATACCTTTCTCCTCATTGCAGTGGAATACTTGCATGTGTGGATCATGAAGGAATCAATGGACGCACATTCCCTCAAGGTATAGAGGAGTGTGATTGACCTGTTCATGGCATGCAGATCCATTGATCTTGATCGTCTTGATAATGTCTGGAATGATGGTATTTCTTTGAGGCAAATCATCAAGAGATATTCCTCATGATTGGTGAGGAATATCCCTGATGATCTGTATGAGATATCGGATATCTGCAACAGGATGAGAATCTTAAGGATCTGCCGATCTGTGTACTTTCTCCTTCGATCATCGGGCGAAACAATATTGTCTATGATCTCCATAATCAACGGGATATGCTTCGAGGGCATATCCCAATATTATTATTCAGAATATAATGTTCGACATATGTCTGACGATCCTGGAAAGATGAGACACCCTATTTGACGTAAGAAAAGGAATTCTAATCGCTGATTATAGCTTGGTTTACCCCATAACTTATTTTGTAAGGAACGGCCTTTACGAAATCTATAACCTTAAAAAGGCAGATGTAGATAGAAAAGAAGGGGAAAAAGTACTGCACAATTTTATATTGGGAAAAGGGTTTCAAGACTTGATAATTGGCTCAACCGCACTAGTTAAAGATATGCTACAGAATCTCCAAAAAGCAAAAGGCAAGTATACAAAGAATTTGGAGTCAACGGGAAACCAAACTTCAAAAATGTTTGAGAAATATCGAGAATCTGTATAGAAATATATCTGGCATTGTAAGATTACCAGAGATAGATTTGCATTCACTCGATGGGGGAGACAAGAAGGCAATTAAGTAAGAAAATAAGCCACTATTTTTCTAAAAATCTAGATACAACAATATATAAAATGGCTCACCTTATTCTTTCGCTACCGAAAAATGTTATCACTAAACATGGAACAAAAAAAGTCACAGAAGTTGGATTTGCTCTTTTTAATAAGAATTCATAAATGGTTCTCATTCACAGGATATGATTTGGAAAGGTATATCGAAGCAAATTGGATCTCTTCTTAAGTAAATTTCAAATAATTAACTAGGCAAATAATGGTAATCCTGTCTTGAAATCAATTTGATAGTATTCTCTTTATTAAATTAAGGGGCTAGAACATTAAATGACAAATTTATTAGGCGTGACACAAGTATCTAAGAAGTAAAGTTTGTTGGGAATTACAATACCAAACAAGGTTGCCGAAGAATATGCCATCCAGTAAAAAGATATTGTAGTATTTTACTTAGAAGGTTAAAAATTAATATTGTCTGCAACGAGAAAGAAAAAATCAGATTTTGTCAAACTCGAATTGCAGATATAAAGAGAAATTAAATTAAGTGACCATTAATACAATAGACAATGACACAACCCCGACCAATGCCCTATCAGTTTTCTGCCTTAGTCGTAGATATTGATAGAGGAAGAGTTAAGATTCCACAATTCCAGAGAGATTTTGTATGGCCATTAGAGAAGTGCGCATCACTGTTAGACAGTGTGGTGAAAGAATACCCAATCGGTTCTTTTATATTCTGGAAAACTAAGGAAAGACTAAGGTCTGTTAGAAATATTGGCGCATTATCACTACCAGACACTGAGAAATCTGACTTTGTAAACTATATTTTGGACGGGCAACAAAGAGTAACAAGCATATATGCTGCACTGAAAGGCGTTAAAAATGTTAAAAGGAATGATGGTAGAATTGAAGATTTTTCAAAAATATACGTAAATCTAAGTGCAGAGAACGATGATAAGATAATTACATCTGAGATTGAAACATTGGATTCCACTGCTTTGATTAGATTGACAGATTTATTAAATGGCGATTTGGAATTTATAATAAACAATGTTCCGAAAGAATATCGTGCAAAAGTTGATAAATATAGGAATTCCATAAACGCCTACAACTGCAATGTAATACAAGTTGAGGATATTCCAATTGACATAGCCACTGAAATATTTACCAGAGTTAATCTAGGTGGTGAGGAACTAAGCCTTTTTGAGATTATGGTGGCCAAAACATTTGACCCTGAAAGAAATTTTGACTTAGCAGAAAGGTTCAACCAGCTGAAGGCAGAATTGCTGGAAGTTGGATATGAGACTGTAGCTCCTAGCTCAATCCTTCAGGCGATCTCGCTCATAATTTCCAGTTCTAAAGAATGTAAGAGGAAAACAATACTTAACCTCGACAAAACTGAATTTATAAATGCCTGGAATCCAGTGATAGATGCCTTTAAAGCAGCAATAGATTACTTTATAACATTCTATGGAATCCCAGTGTCAAAACTACTTCCATATAATTCACTCCTTGTACCATTTACATATTTCTTTTACAAGAAGAGAAAGAAACCGGAGAACGATGAAAAGGTTCGTTTGCAGGACTTCTTCTGGAGGGTCAGCCTTTCAGGAAGGTATTCCTCTTCAGTAGAAAGTAAGCTTGCGCAAGATGTTAAAAGAATCGACACAATTCTTAATGGAGAAGACCCGAAATATGATTGGCCAGTCGACCTCTCCCCTGAGTTCATAAAGAAAAATGGTCGCTTTAGTGCTGGAAGAAGTTATGTAAAGGCCATTCTATCTCTGTATGCATCAAAGGTTCCAAGATCTTTCGATGATGGTTCCAAGGTCAATATAGATAATGCATGGCTGAAACGGTCAAACAGTAAGAACTACCATCACTTTTTTCCAAAGGCATATCTTGAAAAATCAGGAGAAGTTGAAGAATTCTATATTAACAATGTTGTTAACATAACCATAGTTGATGACTATCTAAACAAGAGGAAAATTAGAGATAAAGCACCCTCAGACTATATGAAGACATACAAAAACGAAAACCCTAACTTAGCTGAAACAATGAAAAGTCACCTCATAGATGATTTGGATGAATTTGGGATTTGGGAAGACGATTATGAAACTTTTTTAGATAGAAGAGCCGCTTCAATAAGTAGAGAACTTAAGAAACTAATAATTGAAAGGGATATTGACAAAATTGGACAACCAAACCTCGAAGATGACTCCACAGATTATTATGAAGAAGAGGAAACAAATTACTAAGTTTAAATTAAAATTAAAATGCCAAAATTTGATACCGCAATTGAGAAGTCTTGAAGGCATATTATGGGCCAAATTGTAATGTAATATGGAGGGGCGCAAAAGATAAAGAGACATATTTATTACTTATCAGATCAGATTGGTTGTCCTCATCACTTGAATCTTTACGAAAAAGGTTTAAAGAATTTCTTAGAGCAGAAATGGTCTGTAAATAAAAGAAGATTATCGACACAAAACAGACTTTGTGATCAATCAGAAACATTTTTTGAATTCAAATGCTTTTATCAATTACCAGAAGAAATGGTATCTTTAAAAAGATTTTCTATAAATTAAAGGGATGAAAAAACTTGAATTAAAAAATTCGATCTATCTCTCTCATCTATAAAGAGATAGGACAATGTTGAAACAGATTGGTAAAAAGGAGCAATATTTTTAGATTTTATCATACTTTTTATCAGTCATCGACTTATTTTGGAAATTGGGCTCATTGAGAAAACTATATACAAAGATAGTAAGAAGAATGGCATAATTCTATTTCCTCAAAAAAAGAAAGATTCAGAAATCGATAGAGATACCATTTTTTATGTCAAAGTAATATTTACATATAGATAATCGATTGATTACAGACACCTAAAATAAGCATTTTCTAATGGCGAATAATAATTAAATACCGACACATATTTTAGTGCAAAAGACAGTATTCGTCGTGGCGACATCTATTTCAGCGCTTGAAATTACTGGAGAGGTTCTCCTTGGGATTTCTGCACTCATAATAATACTGGCTGTTGTCCGTTATTTGAGGAAGCGCTCAAAGGGAAATTCCCGTTCCAAAAGCACTGTAGGCATCTTCATCATCGCCATTGCGCTTATTATCTCCGGAGCCGCAATGTACTTCACAAACGACTCCTCCTCTTCCATAATAATTACCAGGGGACAGATAACAGTCTCAGGGCCGTTCATAGGAAACAACACCTACACATCAGGTGAAATACAGACAGCTTTCATGGACAACATTGTCAGTGGGAACCTGACCCTTTCTAACAAGATTATAGGAACAAATTACGGGAATGTCAATGAGGGCAGGTTCACCCTTTCAAACGGAGCTACTGCCGATGATGTCCTTTCTCTGACTCAGGAAAATCTGGTCATTCAACTCAATAGTGGCCTTTACACAATCCTTGGAATAAACAACATAACTGGGTTGGAAAACGCTTTCTCCAAGGATGTTTACCATCTATAGTCAGGTTCCGAGATTTTCAAACTTTTTGAACGTCTTCCATGTAAATATGCTTGAGCGAATTCTGAAGTATAAAAAAACATAATTGATTAATACATTAAACAAACATCAGGATTGAATTAATATCTTATCATACCATAATGTGGCATGGAAAGAAGTACTCAGGGAAAGAGCAGACTGGCTCTCTGGTACAGTGCCTTCAGGGGATTTTATGACCGGAACAATTCACAGAATGCCGATTTTATAGCCAGGTTTCTCTTTTCCTCAAGGAGTGTTATCCTTGTAATTTCAGCTCAGGCAGCA